>JAAFHG010000401.1 GCA_013297585.1 Chitinophagales bacterium | reverse complement strand
AATTATTGCGTGGTGTTGTTGTTATTCGTTTCATTGTTGCCCCTAACCCCTAAAGGGGAATATTTTATTTACGTTAAAAATGATTACTGCCCTTTTCACCCCTTTAGGGGCTGGGGGCATTATGTTTAGCTACTTACACTATAGCCACTTCTACCAAAGCCGCCACGCACTACGCTACTTTTAAAACCATTGCTACCAATATTAGAGCTTTGGTTAATAGCACCTGAATAGTAGCCAGCCCTTTGATAACGACCATTGTTGTAATTACCATACGGCCTAAACGCATAGTACCAAAGCAAAGCGGTACCTACACCACCCATGCTGTTGTGATGCACTCTTGTATATGGTGCAGTACTATCTGCTCGAATATGTGTTTTGTTACCGCTTTCCCATTCGTCTTTTGGTTTTGGTTGGTTACAGCTAGCCAAAGCCGCCGTAATCAATATCAGTTGAATGTGTTTTGTTTTTTTCATAGTTGCCCCTAACCCCTAAAGGGGAATATTTTAGTGTTGAATACTTTGTTTCTTCGCTTCGATAAACTATGGTCTATCGACTGTCGACCATGGACTATTTGACCGTTATAAAAATCTCATAGTCTTTTTCCACCCTTACATTCTTGGTGTCACCATCAGCATTTTCAGCTTCAGTATTGGTTTCGCCAAGGGATGGTATGGTATCACGATATTCAATGGTTTTATATTCTTGAAGGTTGCGCCATACTTTATGTGTAGTCACTATTACATCGTAAGCACTATCAAGGTGATTAACGGTAACAGCCGTTTCTACCGATCCTGTTTTGTTTACTTCGGTGGTTACATCTTCTTTTTCTCGTTTACTACATGCAGTTGCTGATAATAATATACTTGCAGCAGCAATTGTTAATTTAAAATTCATGGTGTATAGTTTTGATGGATTAAATATATAGATATATAGCCAAATTTGTTTGACTAAACACTTGGGTGCACTAATATTCGCTGAAAGTATTGCTAAGACAGCTCTTTACGTTGATTGGCTACAAGAATAAAAGAGGAAAGTTGTTGTTGGTTGCTATTAAAAGCGTGGTTCATTTTACATTGTAGCGAGGCTACATTTACATTTACCATGTAAAGATATATGCAGGGCGAAGCGCCTATGAAATGAATTCGTGAACAATGGGACTTGCGGTTTCACAAGTGGTAAAGTATGTGTGATGAGTGGTAAATATTGTTTTTGAAGATAATGTATTTGCTACAATGTTGCAATATTCGCTAGTAGCTACATAAAAAAGCCCCGCACTTGCAGGGCTTATATTCTATTTTTTCTTTTGTGTTTTATCTTTTAGCTCTTGTACTTTCTTTTGGCTTTCCATCACTTGCTCGTAACGTTCTTGCCATTTGCTTTTGGTTTTTACTTTAGGCTTACTACGAGACTCTTGCATTTTTGATAAAATCTTATCGTGGTCTATTATGTAAGTTTGTATTACAAACTGCAACAGCAATGTAATAGTATTAGATACGGTATAATACCAAGTTAAAGCCGAAGGCAAACGGTTAAAAAAGAACAACATCATGAAAGGGAAAATGTAAGGCATGTATTTCATGGCCGGATTATCCTGCGTAGGTGTGTTGCCCATATTGTATAGCGATATAGCGAAACTTGTTAATACCGCTGTGATGGTAAACAAACTAATATGATCGCCAAAACCTAAAGGAATAGAAAATGGCAACTTAGCAATCACATCGTAAGACGATAAATCATCGCTCCATAAAAAGTTTTGCCCACGTAATGAAATGTTTGAGTTAAAGAAACTGTACAATGCAAAGAAGATTGGAATTTGTAGCAATGCAGGTATACAACCACCAAGCGGGTTTACACCAGCCTCTCTAAACAATTTCATTTGCTCCATAGCAAAACCTTGTTGATCGGTACCAAACTTCTTTTTTAAAGTATCCAACTCAGGACGAAGCGCCTTCATTTTTGCACCGCTTAAATAGCTACCATACATTAATGGTGCAGTAAACAAACGGATAAATAAGGTAAGCATTAAAATAGCCCAACCATAATTAGTAATAAAACTGATAAAAAAGTTGAACACATTTTTAATAATGTACACGTTAATAGGTCGTACAAAAGCGTACATATCTCTACCAAGGTTTACAATCTTATCCATATTTGGCGCGGCAGATTGTAAAATTTTATAGTCGTTAGGGCCAAAGTACAACTGAAAAGGCACACTTGCAGTAGCTGCCGCAGGTACAGTTACGCTAAAGCTAGTATTATCTAGGGTTGCAAGCGTATTTGTTGTATCAGTATCTACGCTACGAGCCCATTTAATATTACCATTGTTAAAGCCATTTTTAGCTATGATAGTGGTATTAAAAAACTGCTGTACCACACCTATCCATTGACCTTGTTTTTCAAACTTATGTTCTGTTTTTTGAGAAATATAGTCAAAATCGCCGCCTTCGCTAAAACAGATATTACTCATTTGGCGCTCGTACAAGGCTGTTTTTTCAGCTTGTGTCGTTTGCCAATTCCAAGTAAGATTAACGTTCCAATCTATCAAGTAATTATTGGGCTTAATGGTATAAACATGTGTTACAGCTTGGCCATTACCACCAGCAATAGAAAAGCTAATCGTTTGGCTGCCATCAGCGCTTTTTGTTACTGCCGAAGGTGTAAAATAAAGGTTAGATACTGCGTTGGTAGCATTGCTGCCAGTGTTAATATTGTAGCTAATATTGTCTTTTGCCGAGCCACCAAGTATTACTTGCTTACCATTGTAAGATGATTTGTAGTTTTTAAGTGCTACTTGCTTTACTGCACCACCTTTATTGGTAAACGTTACTTTAATCACCTCGTTTTCTACGGTTACCAATTGCTCATTACCTATAGCAGCAGCAGTGAAACTACCAGCCGCAGCAATTTTATTAGCTGTATCTAGTTGTTTAAGGGCTACAGTATCTATAGGTTTTGCTTTGGTTGCGTTTACTCTATCGGTTGAGTCTTTAATGTGTTTTTGAAAATCCGCGGCAGCCTGTTGTTGTTTGTTGGTAAAGTAAAAAAAACCAATGAATAGTGCTACCAACAACACCATCCCAATTACCGTATTCTTATCCGTATTCATGTCACTTTTTTAAATGAGCCGCAAAGGTAAGGGTTGCGGTGGTAGCTTGGCAGGTGGATTTTGGGGCGCTTTTAGATGAAAAATATTAGGTAGTACAAGCTTTTGGCAGGGTTATTCAAAATATTGGAACAATAACGTAGCAACGTTTAGGTGCTTTGCTAAGAACCTCGTCTAAATAGGTATTTGATGTTAATTTGTGTATTTGTATTATAATATATAATAAAAATATCATTTATTATAATAATTAAAATTGCCACTACTTTATTCTTTCTAAAAATAGTACCAATATGTACTAATTATTCGTGCTATTTGTGGCTAATTTCAATTAGTTACGCAAATTCCTTAAATCGGTTTTAAATAGGCTTTTACAATTATCTTTTTTTGGCATGCCGTTAAGTGTATTTTTTCTAAAATGCATCACCTAAGTTTAGGTAAAAGCCCCAGTTTTGTTTTTGAGTATAGCCAGCATCAAA
>JAAFHG010000524.1 GCA_013297585.1 Chitinophagales bacterium | reverse complement strand
CAATATACCCATTACAAAAACAGGTATATTTACTGTGATATTAGATTTAAGTGCTGGTGATGGTAGCTATGCTTATAAAATACAGTAATATGCTATTTAGTAAATACTTGTAATTGCATGTTTTTTTAATTATTACAGAATCTTATATTTTATTATAAAATATTATAACATGTTTAGTGGTCACTATTTTAAAATAATTATGATTGGTTTTTTGTACAGCTTATTGCTTAGTATCACAATGCTTTCTTGTACCAAAAACAACAACAGTGCAGCTTTTACATTGCCCACACCCATTACGCCTGTTGTTGTGCCGCCAGTTGTAATACCTACAGCTACAGGCTTCGCAAAAGGTGCAGATGTAAGTTGGCTTACAGAAATGGAGGCAAGTGGTGTTAAATTTTATAATAGTAATGGTGTACAAAAAGAAGGGATGGAACTGCTAAAATCGCTAGGCATGAACAGTATTCGCCTGCGTGTATGGGTCAATCCTTCTAGTAGTTACAATGCTAGTGCTGATGTGGTAGCAAAAGCGGTACGAGCTAAGAATTTGGGCTTGCGCATTATGATAGATTTTCACTACAGCGATACTTGGGCAGATCCTGGTCACCAAACCGCACCTGCTGCTTGGGCATCACAAGATGTTAATGGCCTAAAAACATCTGTTGCTAGCCATACCACTGCTGTATTAAATGCTTTAAAAGATAATGGTGTAACGCCTGAATGGGTACAAATAGGTAACGAAACCAACGATGGTATGCTTTGGCCACTTGGTAAAGCATCCACAAATATGGCCAATTTTACAGCGCTAATAAATGCTGGTTACGATGCGTCAAAAGCTGTTTTTCCTACTGCTAAGGTAATTGTACATGTGTCTAATGGGTTTAATAATGCGCTGTTTAGGTGGTTATTCGATGGCTTAAAAAATAACAGCGCCAAGTACGATGTAATTGGTATGTCGTTGTATCCTACAGCAAGCAATTGGGCTACTTACAATTCGCAGTGTTTGGTAAATATGAATGACATGGTAGCAAGATACAGCAAAGAAGTAATGATAGTTGAAGTAGGCATGCCATGGGATGGCGCAGCCGATTGTAAAGCGTTTTTAAACGACTTAATTGCTAAAACTAAAACTGTAACCAGTGGTAAAGGTTTAGGCGTATTGTATTGGGAGCCGCAAGCCTACAATAGTTGGCAAGGCTATACATTAGGGGCTTTTGACAATAGTGGTAAACCCACTATCGCATTAGATGCATTTCAGTAGATAGCGCTTTCAATTTTCAACAAGTACAATTATAGATGATGATACAAAAAAGACAAGGGTTTGTTACAATGCTTGCGGCTGTAGTAATTGGTGCTGCATCGCTGCAAACCGTACAAGCGCAAAAGCAAATCAGTTTAGATGAAGGCTGGAAGTTTCATCTTGGCCACGCAGCCAATGCTGAAAAGGATTTTAATTATAGCATTGCCAATATTTTTTCTAAATCTGGTGCAGCTTCAAATACCCCTATTGATAGTAAGTTTAATGACAGTAGTTGGCGAACTTTAAATGTACCACACGACTGGGCAGTAGAATTGCCGTTTAGTAATTCGCCAAACTTTGATGTTGAGTCACATGGTTTTAAACCCGTTGGTGGTTTATATCCTGAAACGAGTATTGGCTGGTATCGTAAGCGTTTTAAAGCAAGCCGTGTAGATTCTGGTCAGCGCTATCAGTTGCAGTTTGATGGTATTTTTCGCAATGCTAATATTTGGATCAATGGCTTTTTTGTAGGCAATAATTTTAGCGGCTATTTAGGTGCAATTTACGATGTTACTGACTATATCAATTTCGATAAAGACAATGTGATTACCGTTCGTGTAGATGCAACGCAATATGAAGGTTGGTTTTACGAAGGTGCAGGTATTTACAGACATGTGTGGCTTCGCCAAAATAATAACTTGCACATAGCTGATGGTGGTGTATTTGTTTACTCAGATGTTCAAGGTAGTAAAGCCGTGGTAACGGCTGAAACAACCATTGAAAATAAGAACTTAGCACTTGCAAATGCTAGTGTTACATCGTACATCACTACAAGAGAAGGTGTGCAAATTGCCGAATCAAAACCATTGCCATTGTCGCTTGCAATAAACGCAAAAGGCAGTGTAAAGCAGCAATTAACGGTTATAAACCCAACCTTGTGGGATTTGGATAATCCATATTTGTACAGACTAGTTACCGTGGTAAAATCTGGTACTGCCATTATAGATAAACAAACGACTCGTTTTGGTATTAGAACCATGCGTTTTGATGCCAATGAAGGCTTTTTCTTAAACGGTAAGCATCTTAAAATACAAGGTACTAACAACCACCAAGACCATGCAGGGCTTGGTACAGCTTTGCCAGATTATATCAATTATTACCGCATACAGTTATTGAAAAATATGGGTTCTAATGCTTACAGAACCAGCCATGCAGCTGCAACACCAGAGTTATTAGATGCTTGTGATAGCCTTGGTATGTTGGTGTTAGATGAGCAACGTTTACTAAATAGCAGCCCTGAATATGTGAACCAATTTGAACGTTTAATATTGCGTGATAGAAACCATCCATCGGTGTTTTTATGGAGCATTGGTAACGAAGAAGGTTGGATACAAACCAACACATTTGGTAAGCGCATTGCGCAAAGTTTATTGGCAAAACAACAAGAACTTGACCCAACACGTACTAGTACTTACGCTGCCGATGTTGCCAATGTGTTTAAAGGCGTGAATGAAGTAATTCCTGTGCGTGGTTTTAATTATCGTCAGTTTGGTGTGG
>JAAFHG010000160.1 GCA_013297585.1 Chitinophagales bacterium | reverse complement strand
CAGAGAACAGGAAAAAGTTTAATGGATATGAACAACAAAATAAAGAGTTCAGTGATGGAAGCGGTTTAGAATGGTATGATTATAAAAACCGTTTTTATGATAATCAGTTAGGAAGATTCTTTTGTGTTGACAGGTTAGCCGACAAATTCCCTTACTATACACCATATCAATTTGCTGGCAACGAACCTACAGTTGCAATAGATTTAGATGGATTAGAACCGCTATATGTAATTGATTCCAAGAACCCAACTGATTATTCCAAGAAAGAAAATAGGGAAGCTGCGAAGCAAGCATTGCTTAAGTATTTATCATTTACCGATGCAAATGATGCTGCTGTCTTAACCACAATGGGAACCAGAGGTAGTACTAATGCTATAAACATTGATGGCACTCCTGCTACAGGTACTGACAAGGGGTTTGCTATTGCTGGTGCAGTCATTCCCTTTGTAAGCGGAAGTTTGGTTAAGAAAGTTTTCAACGGATTTTCAAATTTATTCTCTGCAAATAAGGCTCTCTCTGTTTGGACTAAGAATGCATTAGAAAGAGGATTAGAAATTGAAAAAATGCTTGGTGGAAATTTACCAGCTAACTTTCCTGTTATTGATAAACTTAAAGATGGTGTAGCTACCAGTATTAAAAGTATAGATGTGACTTTGGATTCTTATACAAAGGGTAATGGCTTATTAAATACACTAAACGGATACATAAACAAGTTGGATAACTTTAGCACAGGTTCTCTTTCTGGTGTAACAGTTACAGAGGGTGTGAACTTTACCACAAAATCATTAGAAGTTGCAATACAGCCAGGTAAGGCAACACTCTCACAATGGGAGCAAATAGGCAAAGCGATGCAGAGTGCAAAAGATAAAGGCATTGATTTTAGACTTCAATTTATTAAGTAGATATGACTTTAGTAAAGCAAGCGGTTATATATAAGTTCACTAAGAAAAAAAAGTTTTTGATACATAGTTTATCTAAAGTGCAGATGGGGGCAAGTATTGCTTCAGAACCTTATGTATGGCTTAACGATAATGTTCAAAAAGATATTTTAGTGCAAACATTATTGAATGCATTAGATGAATCAAAGGAGAACCTGCCTAATCCAGAAAACTGGTCATTAATATTAAAAGACTTTCTTAATGGAATTGGTTTTAAGAGGCAAAGTGATTTGTATAATCACAGCATAAGTGTTAATGTGATAAGAAATGATGATGTAATAATCTTTACTCCAATGAGTAATAATGGGAGCAAAGGATTTTTAAATATTGTTCCTGAAAAGAAAAGCCAAGTTGGGGTGAATGCTAGTTTTGAAGATATAGCCTTAACCTTAGAAAAAGCACTTGATAACTGTGAGTAAAATTTTAATCTAAGCCCCTCTTGGGGCTTTTGTTTTATACATCAAATAAGTATCAAAAAGACCTTATCAGTACTATAAAACAATTTATCCACAGTTACCCACTAGCGCTGGTCTCTGACCAGTGATAAAGTGTTACACCACTAGCGCTGGTCTCTGACCAGTGATAAAGTGTTACTTAGTTGCAACATAAACGCATTAAAAATTAAGTAACGTAGTCAAACAGGTCAGAGACCTGCTCGAGTGAGCAAGTACCACTAGCGCTGGTCTCTGACCAGTGATAAAGTGTTACTTAGTTGCAACATAAACGCATTAAAAATTAAGTAACGTAGTCAAACAGGTCAGAGACCTGCTCGAGTGATAAAATTTATTCATCAACACATAACACTGTTGTAAAAAATGCTGCAAAAAATTCAAGACATTTACAAGAGATGGGTGCCGTAGCAGTAGATTTGTCACAGACTAAAACTGTTTCTATTGATGTATTGAAGCAAGCTGCAAAAGAAAGTGGGCTTAGATACAATCCAGATGGAAGTGAATATAGTGACAATCACTTCCATTTGGACATGGGGCTTAATAGTAAAGAAGCTGAAGATTATGCAAAAGATGGTAATGTTGATAAGAGCTATACGCCTACGGATGATGACTTTGTTGGAGATTCTAATCCACCCGATACAGATTTTAGCGAAAATCCCGAAGACTATATTAACAAACCTAAGTTATTCAGAAAATTGATTGACGGGATAATGTCAAATTTCAAAAGAGAGATTGAGATTAGAAATAGAATTAAGGAATTAGAAAAACAACAGGAAAAACTTGAAGAACAACTTAAAAAAAATAAACATGTTAAAAATTAAATTATGTTCGTGTTTTATGTTATTATATTTAGTTTCATGTAATTCCGCATATGAAACTGTTGCTCAGAATAAAGACTCTAGTAATTTCGGTCTTAAAAAAGCATTAAGTACTCAGCAATTCAAAAAAGAAGATTCTAGTTTTAATTTTGTATCATCAAATTATTTGAAATTGAGTAACATTTGCTTAGGTCCTGTTCATAATGATAAAGACAGAGATAACATCCTCTATCGTATAATTGAAATTCCAAATGAAGAGAGTTTACAACTCTATGCGGAACAAATTTCAATAGGTGAAGAGGGTGGAAATTATAAATTATTAAATCGCTATCAAATCGGAAATGAAATTTTGCAATTGAGCAATTCAAATCTTTATTCAGTAGATTCACTTGCCTTCATTGATAGCACGATTATTTCTGGTTATTTCAATAACAAAAAAATGTCTATTGATCTAAATTCAAAAAGAATAATTTCCAAATAAAGTTAAGTTGCCGCCCAACTAGGCGTAGTTTGTCACCTTCGCACTCCACTAGCGCTGGTCTCTGACCAGTGATAAAGTGTTACTTAGTTGCAACATAAACGCATTAAAAATTAAGTAACGTAGTCAAACAGGTCAGAGACCTGCTCGAGTGAGGAGACCTGCTCGAGTGACAATTTTGGACTTAAATAACCGTTGAATGAATAAGTTTTTATTGATATTGTATTCAATTTTTCTGTTTCTCTATTCGTTAGTAATAGTAGTTTTTATTCTTGCTGGTTCTCATGGTAGGCTATTGCTCAATAACCCTGAAACCCTACAAGGTTTAACGGTTGTATTAGTCTTTGTGAGTACAGGAGTAATGCTCCTATATCATTTAAGAAACCCGATTACTGTAAAATTAAAGTTTACTCTTTTGGTTACATTAATAGGGGTTAGCGTTGCAATTATGATTTATTTGTTATCAATATTTAATCCTGACAATTTTGATGTTTATTCCACCTCATTTTTTTTATGGCAAATACTTGTTGTAAGTTTGGGCTTATTAGTTTTATTTAAAGAATTATTGCTTAAAAAGAAAAGAGAACGAATGATTAGCAGTAAATAACAACAAAGCCCCTCACGGGGCTTTTGTATTTTACAGCTTGCAGGTTTGCGGCTGATGAATGAGCAAGAAAATATTTTTTTATCCACAAAATTTTGCTTGTAAAAAAGTTTTCCACTCTGCCACATTGGCTGTAATGCTTTGTGGACAAGGCTTGCAGAAAAAATAATGAATGGCTTTTGTGTGCAGTTTTTGTTGTGCAGGGCGGCGGCGTTGTGTACACCACTAGCGCTGGTATCTGACCAGTGATAAAGTGTTACTTAGTTGCAACATAAACGCATTAAAAATTAAGTAACGTAGTCAAACAGGTCAGAGACCTGCTCGAGTGAAATATCAATAGCACAAAAGCCCAGGCGTTCCGCTTGGGCTTTTTTAATGTTCCTTATAGGTCAGAAATCTACCTTATAAGTGCTACGAAAATATTTTTTATAGAGCTGCAATATTTTTACTGAAGAAGTCCTTAAACTTTTTGTTGGTAAGCATTTTATCAATGAGGCGGAAAATAGTTTGCCTGTCTTCCTCGTCAAGCTGCTGGATGAGCCTCAACTAGGCGTAGTTTACACTACAAAGTCTTGCGGCATTATGCTTCGCCTACGCTTTGTACTTTGCCTACGACCCCCACTACAAATTCGGTAGAAACCAAAACTAGATATACCTATGACGATTTAGGTAGGGTAAAAAAGCTAGAGAAGCAAGTGGGCAATAGTAGCTTTAAGGTGATAAGCGACATATCATACGATGCCCCTTAGGCCAATTCGCTGTTAAAAAGCTAGGAACTAACACAGGCACAGGTGCGGAATTGGAAAAACTGACCAATGAGTACAATATAAGAGGTTGGCTATTAGGTGTGAATAGAGATTTTGCTAGAGACAACCCCAGTGCAAACTATTTTGGTTTTGACTTAGGATACGATAAAACCAATAATAACCTGATAGGTGGACAAACCCAACTAGGCGTAGTTTGTCATCTTCGCACCTTCTGTCTCTATAGCCAACTCTTCAAGCAGCTTCGAGGGTATCAATGAAAGCACTTTTTGTAATTCCATCTTAAAGCAACGGATAAATTTGATTTTATTGTATCAAAGAGCTAATTCATCTTTTGTACACCTATAATGTATTCACGAAACAAGGCGAGGATTTTTTTAGAAGCCGCATTGATTGTTTTTTATAATGGTGAGATTACAATAATACAAACGTATGTTACTTGTTTATGGTTCTATTTTTTAGCAATCTATTGTGCCTTAACAATAGTAGCTATGCGTAGTAGTAGACGCTATTAACAAGAAATGCTTACAACTGCGTTAGATAGCTAATGTAATTTGTATTAATAAAATAAAAATGTAAAAAGTTGTAAGGATTGAGTACTATACTCGTTTTAGTAACAAATAGCTAGGCTACCATGCAAACATTCTCAATACTAATTTATATAACGTTATTGAGTTAATGTGTAGTACAAAATAAGCCTAATAATCTAAATAAATAAGTTTAAAATAATATGAAAAGAAGCACCTTAACTATACTGCTAGCCATATTAGGCTTTGGCTTAAGCGCACAAACTGACACTAGAGTAAAGCATTTTAATCTTGAAAAAGGCGTGGCCATTCAAGGTTACGACCCAACTGTTTATTTTATCCAAAGCAAAGCTGTAAAAGGGAATAAGCAATTTACAGCAACTGTAGAAGGTGCCACTTACTATTTTGCTTCTGCCGCTAGTAAAGACTTGTTTGTAAAAGACCCGAAAAAATACGAACCACAATATGGTGGCTGGTGTGCCTACGCTATGGGCGCAACCAACGAGAAAGTAGAAATAGACCCTGAAACTTTTAAAATAGTGGGTGGTAAATTGTACCTTTTCTATCATAGTTGGGTAAATAATACACTGACCAAATGGAACAAAGACGAAGGCATTTTAAAGCCAAAAGCTGATGCTAATTGGGTAACAAAATTTAAATAAATCAATTCTTTTTCCGCTAATCATTCTATCATCTCAATCAATTCATCCCGATAGCTATCGGGACACAAATACCAAACTAACTATCATGAACAAAGTAACTACCATTTCATCTTGGCTATTACGCATTGCAGCAGCCATTATTTTACTACAAACCTTGTATTTTAAATTTACTGGTCATCCAGAATCGGTTGAATTATTTACCAAACTTGGTGTAGAGCCTTGGGGCAGAATTGGTACGGGCGTTATTGAATTAATTACAGGTATTTTATTATTAATTCCTGCTACTGCTTTTATAGGTGCATTTTTAGGTGTTGGGTTAATGGCAGGTGCTATTTTATCACATTTATTAGTCATTGGTATTGAATCTAAGGGCGATGGTGGGCAACTATTCATGCTTGCAATAGTAGTAGTAATATGCTGCACAGCTGTGCTAGTTATCCATAGAAAGGAAGGTATTGCACTGTATAATAAATTATTAAAAAATATTTAATATGAAACTAGCTATTCTCTTTCTAGTTGTTGTTTTTTTTATGCTTTCGGCAAATATTTTAGCCCAAGGCTGTAGCGATGCTGGTTTTTGTACACTGGGCAATATAAAACCACACGGTGCAGATTCATCAACATTAAAAACGCAAAATATCACCTTTTTACTATCAAATGGTATTGGCGATGAAGGTGTGTATGTATTTACCCCGGGCATTCAGTACGATATACGATTTAGCAAATATTGGGCTTTACAAGCAAAACTCACAGCTAATTATGCGTCGGGTAACTTGGGTACGGCTTTTGGGCTAGGCGATGGTTTTTTATCGGGTATTTATAGCCCCAAAAAAAGCGGTAAGTGGGCAACTTCTATTATACTAGGCGGTAAATTTCCGCTTAACCTAGGCGATATTAAAAATGGCAACAAGCCTTTGCCTATGCAGTACCAAAGCAGTTTAGGTACTATTGATGTAATTGCTGGTATTACATTATCAAACAATAAGTGGACGTTTGCAACTGCTATTCAACAGCCACTAACAGCCACTAATGGCAATACATTTTTACCTATTTACTGGGGAACCGCAGAGGCCGCAAAATATGCAGCAACTAACGATTTTAACCGCAAAGCAGATGTATTGTTACGTGCTAACTACGATGTGAAAAGCACTAGAAAATGGAAAGTGAACGCTGGTTTATTAGGTATTTATCATTTAGGAAAAGATACCTATATTGATGGTAATGTAAGTAATCAGCCCATTGCTTTACAAGGCTCAGAGGGGTTAACTCTAAATGGCACTTTATCTACTTGGTACAATGCAAGTAATAAGTTTTCATTGGGCTTTACAGCTGGTGTGCCATTTGTTGTTAGAAATATTAGACCCGATGGCTTAACACGCTCTTTTGTAGTGTCTCCAGAAATTATTTTTCACTTTTAAGAAACCAACAATTATGCGAACTCTAACGCTAATTCTGATAGTAATAATGGTTGCTATAGCTTGTAAAAAAGAGCAAATAGCACCAACTACCACATTAACTGAAACTGTTGTTGGTATAGATACTACTGCTATAATTAAATATTCGGGTAATTTTAGTAATGGCCCTTGTGGTGGTGGTAGTGGCAAGGCTGCCATTTATAAAACAGCCACAGGTTTTGTTTTGCAATTGAGTAACTTCAATGTGTCAAATGGGCCTGCATTAGGGGTATATTTGTGTAAAGGAGCGATGCTTGCTAATTTTTATAGATTTGGGTACATTAAAATCAACAAGTGGTCATCAGGTGTATACAATACTTAATGAGCTAGATTTTATTAGTTACAAATACGTATCTATACACAGCGTTGCGTTCAATCATTTATTTGGGTTGGCATTATTAAACTAACGATAATTTTTCGTATGATTTTTATTCAATTAACACAGCAAATGCAAGCTTTGCAACAGTTACTTGCCCTACTTAGTAATACACAATATACACATACAATACATCATCTTGGTAAGGCTAGCATTGGCGGTCATACTAGGCATGTAATAGAGTTGTTGCAGTGTGCAGTAAATGGTTATAACACTGGTGAGGTAGACTATGTAAATAGAAAAAGAAACTTAGCACTAGAAAATGATAAGCTTTTAGCAATACAGCAACTACAGCTATTACAAACCGAAATGATGGTACCAGATAAACTGCTAAACATGGTAGTAAATGAAGCAGGCAATACAACAACAACTACTGTAAGCACAACCTATTTTAGAGAAATAGTGTACAATACAGAACATGCCATTCATCATTTGGCGTTAATAAAAGTGGCATTAATAGAAATGCAATTACCAATAGTAGATGATAATTTTGGTATGGCTTATTCTACCATTACATATAAAGCTACGTTAGCTAATAATTAGTTTTATAAACAATATCGATGTATGTGTACTGTTGCTTTTTTACCCCACAACAATAAATACTATTTTGCCTCATTAAGAGATGAAAACCCAATGCGACAGCACGCTTTACAACCAGTAGTTTACAACAATAATGGTG
>JAAFHG010000233.1 GCA_013297585.1 Chitinophagales bacterium | reverse complement strand
GCCAACCATTCACATCTTTTACCAGCAATAAAATACTGTCTTTAGGCGCAGTAATATCTACCGCCCTAGATACCAATACTTGCGATGGAAATAGCAAGCCTAAGGCTGTTACCAAAGCGAACAAAATCACCACACTAAAGCCTATCAATTTTATAAATCGCATGATTATTCCCATTTAAATACACGTAAAACAATAATATAGATACCAACCGTCCATAAAGCCAATACACCAATATTTTGCCAGCTATCTATAATGCTTGCGCCTTCAAAAGATATTTTGCGCATAGCCAAATTAAAGTGCGTTAAAGGCAATATTTTGCAGCAGGTTTGCAACCATTGTGGAAATACCGATATAGAGAAGAAGGTGCCAGATAATAACATCTGCGGTAAGCTGAAAATATTAATCACCAATGGAATCATGGTATCGTTTTTAACCACACTAGAAATAATTAAACCCACACCCATGAGCAGCATTAATAGTAAAATACTCAATGATACCATTTCGAAAAATGTGATAAAGCCATGTGCCAATGTAAACCCTAAAAAGAAATGCCCTACGGTTATTAGCACCAATACATTGATTAACTGAAAGAAAATACGGCTAAAACCGATACCTAGTAAGATGTTGAGGCGATTAACAGGCGTGGCATAAAAGCGTTTAAGCACCAACTGTTCACGCAAGTTGTAGAAGGTAAAAGCAATACCAAATAAGGTTGAAAACAAGAGCGAGAAACCAATTTGCCCCGGCAATACAAAGTCAATTTGTTTGTATTCACGAACGTTATAAATCTCAGTGGTAATGGTTACAAATTGCGATGTATTACCACTTAATTTCTTTTCCAAACTATTATCAACATTTTCAAGTAAAGGCTTTAACTGACTTAATTCTGCCGCACTTGCTGAGGTAGATTTGATGTTGAGGGTAAATATTGGTGGTGAATTTTTAAAAGAAGTGTCAAGTATGTGAACTTGTTGAATATCAATAACCCCCACCAATTTACCTTTCTCTAAATCGCTGCGCATTAAAGCCGTATCAGCATAGCGCTGAAAGCTAATAAACGGTTGCTTGTTTAATGCTTGAAACAGCACATTTGCCGTATCGCAATTAGGTGCTAGCGCCAATTTAAACTTGGTGAGTCCACCACCACCAAAAGCACCGAAAATAAATACAAATACCAGCGGAAATACCAAGCTAAATACGAGTGACTGGGGATTTTTAAGATTGGCTAAAAAACTAGCTTTGGTAATGGCACCAAGGGCTTTGCTTTGGCTATAGGCTTTGCTCATAATCAAATTATTAGGGCAAATCTATTTGTTTATTTTACCTTAATCAAAACAAGTATTTTAATTTTATTAAAAAGTGTAAAAGTCCAAGACAAGTGTCGTATCTTTGTAAGACAAATGTCAATTCTATGGCAAAAACTCAAAAGTATACCACCTCTAAAAATACCAACACCAATAATGCCAAAGAACCATTGTTTGCTTACCAAGCATTACCTCCATTGCCACGCATGGTGCAAGTAGCAGCGTTTACTTACAATAAGTTCGAAAAAATTGCAGCAACTGTACCATTTACCCAAAAAGAATGGGCTCATATTTTACACTTATCCGATAGAACGCTTCAACGATATGCTTTAAACAACACTTCTTTTGAAGGTATTTATGTTGATAGGATTTTACATATACAGCAGTTATTAGAGCTTGGCCTAAAAACTTTTGTAAGAGCAGATGCCTTTTACCAATGGCTTAAAAAGGATAAAAATGTAATGGGGCAAGTACTCAATTTTCAATCTTTGTATACCACACAAGGTATTCAAGAAACTATTAATCAGATAGGTCGAATTCTTTATAATGTATATTCATGATTACAGTTTATAGATTTGCACCAAAGCAATTTATTGATGATTTATCTGGTAGAGGTGCAATGCTTTTTGGTGGCAGATGGAATAGCATAGGCTTACCTGCTGTATATACTAGTTACACTATTTCATTAGCCTTGGTAGAATTGTTTATTCACAAAGAAACTTATCAAGATATTGTTGTTAACCATTTAATGGAAATAACTATTGATGATGCGGTAAATAATATCATAAATACTAAGAAATTAAAAAAAAATTGGCAGCTAGATGCAACCTATTCTCAGCTTATGGGTAACGATTTTTTATCTAACACAACTAACCTTTGTTTACAAGTACCTTCTGCTATTATTGGACAAGAAAACAACTTGGTATTGAATCCTCAACACACAGACTTTTTTAAAAAAGTACGCATTAAAAGAGTGCGTCCATTTTCTTTTGACAACCTACTATTTAAAACGACGTAATGCATAAAGCCTACATACTATTAGGTACCAATTTAGGCGATAGACTATCGTATTTACAGCAAGCTAAAACATGTATTGCACAACAGGTTGGTGAAGTTTTAGCAGCATCATCCATCTACGAAACAGCAGCTTGGGGTCTTACAGATCAGCCATCATTTTACAACCAAGTATTGGTTGTAAAAACTACGGTTGAGCCAGATAACTTATTGCAGCAATTGTTAAATATAGAAACACAACTCGGCAGAATTCGCACTATCAAGTTCGGCCCAAGAACTATAGATATAGACATTTTATTGATAGATGACTTGGTTAATCAATCTGCTATTTTACAACTGCCCCATCCTGCCCTACCACAGCGCAAGTTTGCACTCAAGCCGTTGGCAGAAGTAGCACCAAACCTATTACACCCTGTTGAAAAAAAGACGATAAGCCAGCTATTACAGGCTTGTACAGATACCTTAGATGTGCAAAAAATTACACCAACTGCTAGTTAATCGCAGCTAATTTTGACGCTAGCATGAAGTATCATTTTATTACTGTTGAGGGAAACATTGGGGCGGGAAAAACCACGCTAACACATTTGTTAGCGAAGCATTTTAATGCACGAATTGTATTGGAAGAATTTGCAGATAATCCTTTCTTAGCCAAGTTTTATGAGAATCCTCAGCAGTACGCTTTTCCTGTGGAGTTATTTTTTATGGCCGAACGCTACAAGCAGTTAAAAGACATGCTGCACACCAAAGATTTGTTTCAGAACATCACTATTTCAGACTATTTATTTACCAAATGTCTGCTATTTGCCAAGGTGAATTTGCCCGAAGAAGAATTTAGATTATACCAAAAATTCTACGACATCATTCATCAGCAGATGACTTTTCCTGACATTCTCATCTACCTACATGCGCCTATAAAACGCTTACAGGCAAACATTAAAAAGCGTAACCGTAGCTACGAACAAAGCATCCCAGATGAGTACTTGTTTAACCTGCAAGAGACCTATACCAGCTACATCAAACAGCACAATATCAAAACCATTTTTATTGATGCTAGTAATGCCGATTTTTTAGGTAATCCCAAGCACTTACAAGTAGTACTTGATGCGCTTGATAAAGACTACGATGAAGGGCAACATTATTTTACCCTGCCGTAGATTTTTTTTATGTAACCAGCGCTAGCACTGCAATTGGGCTTTGGTTGCGTCGCACACTTGTACGCTTTATTCGCTTTTGAGCTTTGCCCACCAATTAGACCTAATTAGTACGCTAAAATGGTAACATCACCAACTAAGCCACTTGGCTGCAAGGCTTTTCCTTCCAATCTAAATGGTGCGGTACTAAAAGTGATGCGTTTGTTTTCAGGCAACAAATGGTCACCAATCAAGCGGTTGTGCCATGTATTAGTAACCGCAATTTCGATGGTATTTACGCCTTCTTTAACTGCTTTAGTAATATCTAGTTCATAAGGTTTTGTCCAAATAGTACCACAATCGATACCGTTTACTTTTACGCTTGCAAGGTTGTAAACATTATCTAATTGCACAGTTGCCTTTGTGAACCTGTTTAGTGTAAACGTATTTTTATAAATCGCAGTACCAGAATAGTATTTGATGTTAGTGCTATTTTGCTTTGATAAGTCTGTAAGTGAATCCAATATAAGTATTTCTTTTGGGCCACCGTAGGCGATGTCAAATTCAACTTGCCATTTATTGTTCATTTGATATGTGGAGAAAAGTCCTTGACAAAACATCTCATTATATTTAAATCGCTTCGCAGGTTTTCTAAAAACTATAAATAAAGAACCATTAGCTGCTAAAGGCAGTACGATATTGGTTTTTCCATCTTTGTATTCACCAATAATAGCATTGAATATTTTACTTGTATTAGGATTCCAAATTTCTGGTTGCTTACCGCTGATATTGAATGAGAGTCTTATATCTATAGCACTGTCAAGTTGGTTAGAAATAAAATAAATATCTGCATCAGGTAATTTTCTGTGAGCGAAAGCAATGCTTGAAGGGCTAATATTTTCGCTTAAAACTTCAACGTCTTTTTCTAGTTGAAATAGTTTGAAACTACTCGGCCGATAAGGGGTTAACATAATTTTTCCTTTGCCCAAAGTAGCAATACTAGCCTCTTTGTAATTGGTGAATTCTAAGATTATTCCATTATCTATAAATGTTTTTTTATATACTTCATCCACCAATACAGTTGCGCCATCTTTTACCAACTGAATAATTTTTTTTACCGACACATTACTGATAATATTATCAGGATTCATCTTAGTATTAGCAGGTAATACTAGCAATTTGTAGCTTGCACCACTTGGTAAAACAATACGTCCATTTTCAACCTTTGCCAAACGTATCAAAGCATCTGGATTAAAGGAATCGTAAGCATAGCCATTTAATGGATTTACCCAATCTGCTGCTTCATAATTATTGGCAGAATTACTAACGCCATCTGGCTTTTGCTGCATTGGCTGTCCTTCATTAGCTAAGCGTTTTGCTTCAAAGTCTACCCTTTCTTTACCAAAAATACCCGGTAAACTCGCTATCAACCTATCTGGTAAAACAGCACGTCTTGGCAATTCTTCTCCTGTAAACACGGCAATATCAACAACAGGTTGGCCTTGCTGTAACATGGCTTGACAACGAGCCAAATAATCAATCCAACCCTTACTTTGCTTAAACCAAGTTTGATCCCTCTGAAAATATAATCCAACACCATCTAATGTAACACCGGGTTTTTTATTGATAAAAGGATTATGGCTAAAAACATGCAACACCATTTTATTAATTCCTAATGCAAAATTTCTATCGCCTAGCGTTTTTAAACTACTAGGATGTTCAGCCCAATTCATTCTTACAGTGGTAAAAGCCTCAGCTTGAATAATATTTTTACCATAAATATGTGCTGCACTAATGGCATCCAACATATCATTAGGCTTGTCGTGTGTGGGGCTGTTGTTCCAAAATTCACCCATTGGCAAATCCACTTTACTATAATGTTGCATACCATCACTCAACATGGTTGGGGCAACGCTTTCAGCAGAAAATTGGCAATATTTCTCGGATGACAATTTTTTTAATGTGGTATAAAAAACATCGGTAATCAAGTCGTTAATAGTCTGACGCACATCATACAAAATCTCTTCGCTTTTTTTAATACTTTGCACAGGCACACCAGCCATTACAGGCAAATAAGGCAACAAATCATACCCTCTTCTTTTCTTAAATTCAGCCGTAAAATTGCTACTCCAATTTTGACTTGAGCATTCCCAACTATCTACATGAAAAACTTTAATAACTTCTTTGGCAGTAGTTGAATCAACGGATTGATAAATTTTATTGAACCAATTATTGAATTGCAATGCGATAGCTTGTTGGTTAAACTTATCACATTCTAAACCTTTACCACCACCAGCAGTTTCGTTTTTATGACCTGTTGAAGTATGACCAATTCTGATGATTGTCCAATTACCTTTTGGCACTTGCCAATTGAGTTTGCCATTTTTATAAAACGACGTGATATTGATTAGCTTATTAAAAGGAATGCAAATACTGTCTTGTAATTGTTCGGCCGTTGTGCGTTTACTAATACGCCAAACTTCTCCATTTTTTCCTTCATATTGATTGATGGTTGGTTCACTCGACAATTCAATACCACTGACTTTCAAACTGGGCTTCCATTTTGCATTATCCAAATCTTCTGCACCCGGTTCTGTGCCTGTTTTATCATAGACAAAACGAAAATATTTTGCTGTTGTTGCAGAAATAGTATGCGTTACATCTGCATCCGTATCCTGCCAACCATGTCGTGGGCTTTCCAATCTTGTAATGGTTGTAAAGTTGACACCATCATTACTTGATTGAACAATAAACCGATGTGCTTGGTAATTATTACCAGTTGTTCTTGTAATGATACTTCTGCAAGTGAAAGGCTTCTCAAAAGCATATTGCATCCATGCAGTAGAATCTGTTTTAAAACTTTCTTTTGAGTCTGTTTTTAGTAAAAAATCAGCTTTTGCACCAT
>JAAFHG010000190.1 GCA_013297585.1 Chitinophagales bacterium | reverse complement strand
AATAAATTTAGAATATTCACCCAATAAATTGTTGTGAAACGCACGGCTGGTAAGGGTTAGCTTACTTGCTTGTGTGGTTAAAGCTTCTATTATTTTAGGGTGACAATGCCCTTGGTTTACGGCTGAATAACCACTTAAAAAATCGTAGTAACGTTTGCCATCAACATCATACAAAAAAACGCCTTCGCCACGGTTTAGCACCACAGGTAATGGGTGGTAATTGTGCGCACCAAATTGTTCTTCTAAATGTAAATAATAAGCGCTACGCTCAGATAAAGCATGAGAGTTCATAAAAGTGAATTGTGAAAGGTGAATAGTGAAATGTAAAATAGAAATCGTCAGTGGCTAATAAGTCATTCAATAAAACAACTTAACAGCTAATGGCAAATAAATTGCCTTAGTATCTGGGGTGAACTAATAAATCTAAATTCTGACGAAGAAAAATCATTGTGTGTTGTTATTCTTCTGCAATGATAAAGTAATTACACGAATTGCAGTTCACGAATTATTTACAATTACTCGAATTGCACGAATTTCAAAGCGCAAAAAATCAGTGTAAATCCATCCAATCAGTGTTATCAGTGTTCCTATCAGCGGTTACTATTTATTCAATATCACTCTAAACGTAGTGCCTCTATTTACTTCGCTATTTAGTACAAATATTTGTCCTTTGTGGTATTGTTCTATAATACGCTTTGTAAGTGTTAAACCAAGGCCCCAACCACGTTTTTTAGTAGAAAAACCGGGCTTAAATACCTTGGCAATATTGGCTTTTAAAATGCCTTTACCGCTATCTGCAACATCTATAATTATTTGTGAGGCTGTGTCTTTTATGCTTACAGCTATTTTGCCTTTTCCTTCCATCGCATCAAGGGCGTTTTTAAGTAAATTTTCAATTACCCAATCGAATAAAGGCGGAGAAATAAGCGATAAAATATTGGTTTCGTTATGCGTTTCAAGTTCAAATACCACCTTACCACTAGCACGTTTTTTAATGTAGTCTATCATGTTTTGCACTTGCTCAATAATGTTTTTTTCTTCTAGTTTTGGTATGCTGCCTATTTTACCAAAACGGTCTGTGATAAGTAATAAGCGTTGTACATCTTTTTCAATTTCAGGTACAATTTTTTCGTTGCCTTCAATGTCTCGCATCATTTCTATCCAGCCTTGTAAGCTGCTTACAGGTGTGCCCAATTGATGCGCTGTTTCTTTGGCTAAGCCTGCCCATATTTGGTTTTGGGTGCTTTTATAATTGGCTCGTTGCGCCATTACTAAAATGATGATAAACAACCCAACGATGAAAAGCTGCACTATTGGGTAATACTTTACCTCTTTTAATAATTGACTTTCGCCATAGTAGTATTTATTGGCCATGTAGGGCTTTTCGCTTATTACAAGCACAACAGGTGGTGCGTAGGCTTTAAAAGCTTCTAATGTGGTGGCAAGATAATTTTTGTCTTGCTTTATGGCTAGCGTATCTAGGTTTAAATAATTGTAAGTAAGGCTATCTTTTTCGTTGGTTTCTATAATAGGAATGCTCTTGTTTTCGCTGGCAATTTTGGTGGCTAAGTTAATGCTAGCAGTATCTGATGCATTAAGAATGGTGCGTTGTGCCTCAACGAGAATTTCTACGTTTTTACGCTCTTGTGTGGCTATTTTTTTTGCTAAAAATTGTGAGTACAAGATGGTGCCACTTGCTATTAATACTGCTACTAATCCTAATATGGTGCGCCAATTAAGCCATTGTTGAATCATGACTCTAAAGTAAGGATTTATATTTTACCACATAGGCACAATAGACACATAGCTATTTTGCATAGATAAAAGCTGCACAGCGATAAGAACGTAAAAGTGTGCGACGCAACAATAGCCAAATAAAAGTGCTAAAGCTGGTTAACAAAAAATGTTTTAAATTGAAGGTGCTTTTTAAATCACCAAAATCCTAATAATCATTCTAACCCGATAGCTATAGGGTCTTGGTTCAGACAATATTATCTTTTACTCTTAAAATCGCCTCTTTTCCATGACTTAATAAAATCTGCCCAAGCAAATGGGTTTAAGATATTCATTGGGGCAGTTTGCCCCGCGTAATAAGACTTGGTTGCTTGCTGTTTCAACTGATAGTTTACTGCTTCTTTACCATCAGCAGGTAGGGTAGCTAGCAAAATTCTACGGGCAGCTTCATTGGTATTTTGACGTGCAATTTCATACGCATCATCAGGTACACGGGTATTGGCAAAGTCACGTTCAAACTGTTCACGTGATGGTCTTGGTTTTAAAATAGTAGCTGGTAAGTAAGTAGTATCATTTACCAATAATTGAATAACGCTATATTGGTTATCGGTAAGATTTGTAGGAATATCAATCACTTTATCTTTAAAACCAATAGAGGAGAACAAAATTCTATCGCCCTTAAGTACTGCAATTGAAAAAATACCATCATTATTAGTAATAGTACCACGGCCTTTGCCCATAACAACCACACTTGCAGATGGCACGCCTTGTAAGCTATCGGCTGTCATAACCACACCAAATAGTTGTATAACAGAATCTTTATATGTCTGTGTTTGTTGCGCTTTAATAGTTGTGATAGTGGCAAGGCTAATGCACAATAAAATGATGCGTATACTTTGTTTCATGCGATATAAAATTACGGTACTTTCTACTAAAATGCAAAACATGGCTAGGCAATTTTTGTTGATAAGCTTTTGCATTTCGCAACAAAGTAAAGCGGTGAGCCGCTAATTTTGCCACCTATTATCTTTTTTAACAAAAACTTGCGTGATGACAGAAGCAGCGATACTACAAGCTTTGAGTAATGTACAAGAACCGGATTTAGGTAAAGATTTGGTGACGCTAAACATGGTAAAGGACGTAAAAATTGATGGTAACAACGTAGCGTTTACCATTATTTTAACCACGCCAGCCTGCCCAATGAAGGATATGATGCGTACGGCTAGCGAAAATGCAGTGAAATTATTGGTAAATAAAGAAGCTGTGGTAACGGTAAATTTCACCTCAAATACTTCTAGTAATCGTAAAGATGGGCAGCAAATACTAGGTGGCGTAAAAAATATTATTGCAGTAGTTAGCGGTAAAGGCGGTGTAGGTAAAAGTACTGTATCGGCAAATTTGGCTTTGGCTTTGGCAGAAGGTGGTGCAAGTGTAGGCTTGATGGATGCAGATATTTATGGGCCAAGTGTGCCAATAATGTTTGGTGTGCGTGGCGAAAGACCGATGATGAAAGATGTGAATGGTAAAGGCGTAATAATGCCTTTAGAGAAATATGGTATTAAACTAATGAGCATTGGTTTGTTGGTTGATGAAAGAAATGCGGTGGTTTGGCGTGGACCAATGGCTAGCAGTGCCATAAAACAATTTGTAACCGATGTTGAATGGGGCGAATTGGACTACTTAGTAATAGATATGCCGCCAGGTACAGGTGATATTCACTTAACACTGATGCAAACCGTGCCTGTAACAGGTGTGGTAATAGTAACAACACCACAAGCAGTAGCGCTTGCAGATGCGAAAAAAGGTATTGCCATGTTTGCGCAAGCGCAAATAAATGTACCAATTATAGGTTTGGTTGAAAATATGGCTTATTTCACGCCGGAAGAATTGCCAAATAATAAATACTATTTGTTTGGTAAAGAAGGTGGTAAACGATTGGCTGATGAATATGAGTTGCCATTTTTGGGTCAAGTGCCATTGGTACAAAGCATACGTGAAGGAGGTGATGTAGGCGTGCCAGCCATGGTAGGTACAGATGTATTATCTCAACAAGCATTTAGAGATGTAACTGCTACAGCCGTAAGAAATATTGCCATGCGCAATGCCAATGTGCCTAAGACTAAGATGATAGAAGTGATGGCGTAAAATAGTTTGAAGTTTATAGTTTAAATAGTTTAGGGTTTCCATTAAAGCATTACTAGTTTTGATGGAAACTTTTTTATTTAACGAATCACTTTTTAAACTTCAAACTATAAACTAGCGTATGTACCACCTAAAACATTTTAAAGCAGATAGCGACTTAGAAGTATTGGCTTTTATGAAAGCGCATCCTTTTATTACGCTTTGTGGTGTTGATGACAATAATATGCCTGTTGCCACACATTTGCCCGTTTTATTCGAGGAAAGAGATAGTAGAATTTATTTGCTAGCTCATGCCATGCGCAAGCAAGATCATACGATTGCATTTGCACAAAACCCCAATGTATTGGCTATTTTTAGTGGCGAACATGCATACATCAGTGCAAGCTGGTACGAAACAAAAAATGTAGCTAGTACATGGAATTACAAGGCAGTTCATGCAAAAGGTGTAGTACGATTTTTAGATGATAAAGGCTTGTATGAGGTATTGGTGAAATTGACCAATCATTTTGAAGGCACAACAGAAAGCCCTGCTTCTGTAAAGCATCTGGACGAAAAATATGTAGCTGATAATATGAAAGCCATCGTAGCTTTTGAGATAGCATTAACCGATATACAGCATGTGTTTAAGTTAAGCCAAAATAGGCAAGAAGCGGATAAAGTGAGGATAGTGGATGCTTTGAACAAGGGTGGTTTAAATGCCAGTGAATTGGTAAAATAAAGATTAATCAAGAGCCAGAATGTATTTATGAAATTTAATACTGCCACTGCTTATATTATATTACTAATTATGTCTTGCACTTCAAACAAGTCTTTTAAAAACTCCCCTTTAGGGGTTGGGGGCATCGGTTCGACTTTCGACTACCAAGGTCATCGTGGTTGCAGAGGCTTAATGCCAGAAAATACGATTCCAGCGTTTTCAAAAGCTATCGATTTGCATGTGACGACATTAGAAATGGATGTGGTAATTACAAAGGATGGAAAGGTAATTTTAAGCCACGAGCCATTTTTTAATCATGAAATAACGACAAAGCCTGATGGTAGTTTTATTGAAGAGAAAAATGAACAAAATTTCAATATTTACCAAATGACTTACGCTGAAACGCAGCGCTATGATGTGGGTTTAAAGCTGCATCCTCGCTTTCCTCAGCAGCAGAAAATAGCTGCGCATAAGCCATTATTAAGTGATGTGATTGATACGATAGAAGCTTTACGCAGTTCTATGTTTTACAATATTGAGACTAAAACAAAACCTGAAACAGATGATATTTTTCATCCAAAGCCAGATGTGTTTGTTAATCTTTTGATGGATGTAATCAAGTCTAAGCATATTCAAAACCGAGTGATTGTTCAATCTTTTGACGTAAGAACCTTACAATATCTTCACCTAAAATATCCCAAAATTAGAACAGCCTTGTTAGTAGAAGATTTTGATAAAAGGAGTTTTGATATTCAGTTGAAAGACTTGGGATTTGTGCCAACTATTTATTCACCTGAACAGAGTTTGGTAACTGTTGAATTGGTGAAAGCGTGTAAAAATATAGGTGTTAAATTGATTCCATGGACGATTAATGATGCCAATAAAATTGATAGTTTGAAGGCAATGGGTGTTGATGGTATTATATCAGATTACCCTAACTTGTTTAAAAAATAGTGTATGAAATATTTAGTAGTAGTTTTTGTAAGTATGATAATGCTTTCGGTAAAAGCACAAACAACCACCATTATTTTACTGCGCCACGCAGAAAAAGATACCACGCTGCCTAACGCAACCATGATGAAGGCCGACCCACCTTTAACCAAAGCTGGTGAAGCAAGGGCGGTGCAATTGTTAACGGTACTAAAGGAATTTAAACCTGATATAATTTATAGTACCAACTATACACGTACCAAGGCAACTGTAACACCTTTGGCACAAAAGTTTGCTAAAGATATAGTGGTTTATAACCCAAATGAATTGGTGAAATTTGCTGAAGATTTACGACTACAAAAAGGGAAAACAATTATTGTAGCAGGTCACTCTAACACAACGCCTGCATTGGTGAACGCATTACTGAAAGAAAAGAAATATGAATCACTGCCTGATAGTGTGTACAATAAATTTTGGATTGTTACTATTGATGGTGACAGGATTACAGATAAATTGATTGAATATTAATCCCATTTTAAGCTTCCATTTTAATACCAATTTTACGCATTAAAATAGATGCGTTTAGGCTTTTACAAATGCCATTTTTCAGCTTGTAATCAAAGTACAATTCATCGTTGGCTACCTGAACATCAAAATGGTAATTGGTAATGTTTTCAGGATAGTTGTCTGCTTGCTTTGCTAGTTCTACATCATGTGTGGCAAGTATGGCTACAGCGTTTTGTTTGATGAGTTGTTGTATCAGTGCTTTACTACCAGTATGTCTATCAAGTGAGTTTGTGCCACGTAAAATTTCATCTAGTAAAATGAAGAGTTTTTCATGCTGATTGACTGCCTCAATAATGCTTTGTAGCTTTTTTAGTTCAGCATAAAAAGTAGAGGTGTTTTCTGCTAAATTATCTGCTATACGCATACTGCTCATCAAACGAACGTGAGATGTGGTAAAGCTTTCAGCGCATACAACGCTGCCCATTAATGCTAGTACGGTGTTACAACCAATGCTTCTTAAAAAGGTACTTTTACCAGCCATATTGCTACCTGTAATGAGTGTAATATTAGCTTCGCCAATGGTGGTAAAATTATTGGTGACACACTTATTATCTGCAATGAGTGGATGACCAAGTTTGCTAGCGCTACATGCAAAATGTGTATCAACAATCGTAGGTAAACACCATTTTGGATGGTTAAAAGCAAGGATTGATAATGTATTTATTACTTCCATTTCTGCAATTACGTCAAACCATGTTTTTACATGCTGTTTATGGGTAGCTTTCCATTTGTTCAGTGCCCTTATTTGCCAAACATCCCACAGAAATAAAGTGTTTAAAGCAAGAAATAAATACACGTTTAGTCTTACATCAAAGCGGTTAAGAATTTTCTTCAATTCATTAATT
>JAAFHG010000278.1 GCA_013297585.1 Chitinophagales bacterium | reverse complement strand
CCGTTGAAGCTATTCATGAACCATCTGGTTCTAAGTACAAAACTGTATCTGGTACTTCTGGTAAATTTAACTTACCGGGCTTACGTGTTGGTGGTCCTTATAAATTAACCATCACCTACGTAGGCTTTCAAGTAGAAACTATTACTGATATTTATGTGCAACTTGGTGTACCTAGCTCAGTTGAAGTAGGATTACGTGATAACAGTACTCAGTTGAAAGAAGTGACAGTAGAAGGTACTACACGTAAAGGTGCTTTAATTTCTAAAGAAGTAAAAGGTACTGGTACAAATATCAACAAACGTTTAATATCCGCATTACCAACTTTGAGTAGAAGTGTTACTGATATTACACGTCTAACGCCACAATCAAATGGTACTTCATTTGCTGGTCAAGATAACCGTGCTATTAACTTTACCTTAGATGGTTCTATCTTCAATAACTCTTTTGGTTTAAGCGCTTTAAATGGTGGTCAAACTAACTCTGCGCCTATTTCGTTAGATGCGATTGAAGAATTGCAAATTAACTTGTCACCATACAACTTAAAAGATGCTGGTTTCACAGGTGCGAGTATCAATGCTGTAACTAAAAGTGGTACAAACAAATTTCATGGTACAGGCTTTTACAATAAAAGAAATCAATCTTTTGTAGGTACTAAAGCAGGCATAGATGGTAAACAAGATGTTGCTATTACAAACTTTGATGTTAAGCAATATGGTATAAGCGTTGGTGGCCCAATTATTAAAAACAAAGTATTCTTCTTCTTAAACTACGAAGCAGAAAGAAGAACTGACCCAGGTACTTTAAACGTTGCATCTACTGGTAGTAATTCTGGTGGTAATGTTACAAGAGTTAGAGCTACTGCTCTAGATAGTGCTAGAAACTTTTTAATTAGTAAATTTGGATACAACCCAGGCGAATACCAAGGTTATGACTTCTTGACTAAAAGTGACAAAGCTGTTGCAAGATTTGATTTCAACTTAAGTGATAAACACAAATTAAGCATTAGAGGTAATTTCTTAGAAAGTAAGAGAGATGTACAAATTAGTAATAGCGGTGCATTTAATGGTTCTAGAAATAACTTAAATGCCATGGCTTTTTCTAATACTACTTACGAAATCAACAATAATATTTATGGTGTTATTGGTCAATTGAATAGTCGTTTTAGTAACAGAATAAGTAATGAGTTAACTTTTGGTTATACTGCTAATAGAGACTTTAGAGCTTCTAAAGGTGGTAATTTCCCAACTGTTGATATTCAAGATGGTACTGGTTCAACATCCACAACTTACATGACTTTTGGCAATGATCCGTTTACACCAAATAATAAATTATATACCGATACTTGGCAGTTTAGCGACAACCTTACAGCTTATTTGGGTGGTCATACTTTAACTGCTGGTATATCATACGAGAGTTTCAAATTCTTAAATGGCTTTACAGCACAAGTTAATGGTACTTACACCTTTGCTAGCTTAACTGATTTTATTACCGCAGGTAATGCGTATTTAGCTAATCCAAATTTAACAACTAGCCCAGTTACATTAAAAAATTACCAAGCTGCATATTCTAACTTACCAGGTGGCGCTGTTTGGTATGCTACTACAAGAGCTAGACAAATTGCTGCTTATATACAAGATGAGGTAACGATTGATAAAAAACTAAATTTAACTTACGGTGTTCGTTTCGAAGTACCTTACTTTGTAGGTTCTGGCTATGTAAACACTCAAGTTGATGGCTTAAGTTTTGTAGACGAGAATGGTAATCCAACTAAATTAAGTACTTCTAAACTACCTTCAGCTAAATTAATGATTAGTCCAAGAATTGGTTTTAACTACGATGTTAAATCTGATAAAACCATTCAAGTACGCGGCGGTATTGGTTTATTCACTGGTCGTCCTTCATTCGTGTTCATCAGTAACCAAATTGGTAATAATGGGGTATTGAATGGTTCTGTAAATGTGAACAATACAACAGCTTATGCATTTAGACCAACTACACCTGCTACCTACCCAAACTTTATACCTAATCCTGGTGTGCCAGCTGCTTCGTACAATATTGCTACATCTCAAGAAGATTATAGATTCCCTCAAGTGTTTAGAAGTAATTTAGCTGTAGACTTCAAAATCTACAAAGATATTGTTGGTAGTGTTGAAGGTTTATTTACTCAAAGTATTTCTAACAACTACTATTACAATGCTAACTTAAAACCATCAGTTACAAATTTTGCAGGTTTTGATAATCGTCCTCGCTTTGCAGGTGGTACAGCTACTCGTATTAATGCTAGTAATCCTACAATTACCGATGCAACAGTATTGAAAAGTGGTGCTTATGGTGGATCATTTAATGGTACACTTAAAATTGAAAAACCAGTTAAATCAAAAGGTTTAGGCTGGATGGTTGCCTACAACTTCAGTAGTGCAAAAGATTACTTAAGTGCAGGTTCCATCGCTTCTTCCAGCTGGACTGGAATACGTTCAGTTAACGGTAATAACCGTCCTGATTTAGCCTTCAGCGACAACGATATTCGTAACAGGTGGATTACTAACATCAATTATCGATTTGAACTAGGTAAAACTGCTGCGTTACAAGTATCATTATTCGGTCAAATCCAAAATCAAGGTAGATTCTCTTACACCTATAGTGGTGACATGAATGGTGATAATGTTACTGGTAATGATTTAATTTATGTTCCTAGAAATCAGAGCGAAATGAATTTTGTTGCTAATGGTGCTATAACCGTACAGCAACAAAAAGATGCTTTCGATGCTTACATAAATCAAGATGAATATTTAAGCAAAAGAAGAGGTCAATATGCTGAAAGAAATGGTGCATTACAACCAACACTTGCTCGTTTTGATTTATCAGTTAAATTAGAATTATTTAGAAATATTGGTGGAAACAGAAATACTATCCAATTAACTGGAGATATATTCAATATAGGCAATATGCTAAACCCTAAATATGGTGTTGCTGATGTAATCAATAACTCTTCACCACTTGGTATCAACGCAGTTGATGCAAATGGCGTTCCTTCATTTAGAATGAATACTGCTACTGTGAACGGTGTAACTGGTATCAATTACGCTACTTACAGAAAAGGTACTTCTATCGCAGATGTATGGCAAGCTCAGTTTGGTGTTAGATACATTTTCTAATATTCAAGTTTCACTTTACATATTTAAAAAATCCCCGCTCCAAAATTGAGCGGGGATTTTTTTGTGATGACGAGTTTGGTTCAGTATTTAAAAGGCCTTTAGTTAACGTGTGATAATCTCTTTTGTTTGACAATTTGGAAGAACACAGTTAGTAGAACTTATAAAATTCAATAAAATGAAGATTATAACTAAAGCGGTGAAGGTAATTCTATCTCTTTGTTTTACACAACAGCATTATTTAAATATAAAATGAACGCTATTTGAAAGATTAAATGCTTTGATATTTTGGCAATTAAGTAGCAATAAAAGTTAACTAGTGAATAGTATAAGTATTGTATTAAACCAATCTTAAAACCTATAAAATATTCCTTAATAAACTGAACACTTGTTTGAAATCTATCAGTGCACGTTTAATAACTTAGGAGAATTAAGAATTTTAAATTAAAAATTATTAACATGTTAAAAGATGCGAACGCTACAACTTTTGCCTCACTACTACATTGTTCATGATAAAAGTAGTGCCGCTTTCTGCAACAATATTGTATACTTTTTGATTACCACCAGCTTGTTCTATAGTGTGCCAAACGGTGTACAATTCATTTGCTTTAGTGGTTTCATTAAGGCAAAATAATTGCTCGCCTATTGCAATACTACCTGCTGCTTTTATGGCTACGTTTGTTTGTATAGGATGATTAGGTGTAGCTTCTAATGCTTTGCTAGTAAGTGTTACATAGATACCATTGCTATTTGCTGCTTCATTAAACTTCACCAAAAGCAAGGTTGTAATAGCATAATTCTTTGCATCATGTTCTGTCAATGCTTTTACTTTTACAGCTACAGACTGCTTGGTGACAGCATCAAAAGTTAATACTTCATCGCCTTGATGAATATCTTTCAATAACTTTTTGCTACCATCTGCCATAGCTACTTGGTCTGTGCCAGGAAAACAAATATCGCTGCCATACGTACCTGCATCTTTACTCAAATCTTTACCTTGGTTCAAGGCTTTGTACAGTTGATAGCCCATTTCTTTTGACAATACATAAGATAACTTCAACACAAAATTCGCTTCTACTTTATCTATGGCATGAATGTCTTCAAAATACTTTTCCCAGACTTTTCCGTCGGCTGTAAAATTTGGCATAACGGCTTTGTATACTTTGCCTTTTTCGTTGGTGTAAAATACCATTAAGCCTAACTCTTGCATGTCTTGTTTAGCCAATAATTTATACAAATCCATGCGCTTTTTTTGCCCATCATCACCTGTAATATAGTAGGGTTTTCTTGCTTCGTAACGGTCTAGCACATACGTGTTTTCAAATTTAACATACGTGTCTTTATCTAAGTCTGCAATGGCAAATGTTTTAGCTTTTTCATATTCTGACATGGTTAATGGTCTGCCTGTAGGCTTTGCATCTTGGGCAAATGTTGTAACAACTGATAATAATAATCCCAATAATACAACGCTTCTCATATATATATATATATTTTTATAATGCATCAATAATATTCAAGTGGTTTAGACAATTAACAGTAAACGTACAAAGCGCTACAGTAGTCCCGCCTGAGGTGGAACGATATTTAATTGAAAACAAAAGCTGGTGACAAACAAATGTCTGTACCTAGACCCGATAGCTATCGGGTTAGTAGGATTATTCAAAAAATCCTATTAATCAGCTATATCCGTGTTATCAGCGTTCTCATCTTTACTCTAAGAAATCTCTTTAAATGCTTTAGCAAATGCTTCCATCTCGTCCATTCTACCGATGCTTAGGCGGCAATAATCTTTGCCATTCATTTTCCAATAGCGCAAGCCCACACCACGTTTCATCATTTCCTCAGCAAACTTTTTACCATCCATTTTGATTGGAAACATCACAAAATTGGCTGATGAAGGTATATAATCGTAACCCTCTGCTTTTAACACAGAATACAAATAGGTTTTAGAAGCTTGTGTGTTTTTAATAATCTCGCCGCAATAAGGCTGCTCTTTAAACGAAGCCATAGCAGCAGCAATGCTTGGCGAAGAAATAGCACCGTCTGACGAGTATTTTTCTAAAATATCAATCATGCTTTTTTGCGCAGCAATATAACCTACACGCAAGCCTGCAAAACCGTACAGTTTTGAGAAGGTTCTAGCGACAATTATGTTCTCGCCTTTAATCACATTTTCTATTAAAGTGGCTGCTTTTGGGTCTTCTAAATAATCAATATACGCTTCATCTATAAACACTGGCACTTTGGCTGAAACCCTTGTACAGAAAGCTTTTAGCTTAGCTGCATCTAGTACCGTACCTGTAGGATTATTAGGGTTTACAATGTACACCAACGATGTTTTGCTGTCAATTTTTGCTTCCATTGCATCCAAATCGTACTTATATTCTGCGGTTAAAGGCACTTCAACAATAGTGGCACCAAAGGCTTTCGATT
>JAAFHG010000246.1:4092-6178 GCA_013297585.1 Chitinophagales bacterium | reverse complement strand
ATGAAAATTGCAGTAGTAGGAACTGGTTATGTGGGTTTAGTAACGGGGACATGTTTAGCTGAAACAGGTAATAAAGTTATTTGTGTAGATATTGATAGTGCTAAAGTTGAGAAAATGCGTAATGGTGTTGTCCCAATTTATGAGCCACATTTGGATGTATATTTTGAACGCAATATTAAAAACGATCGCTTATCATTTACGACGGATTTGGCAGCAGCCATTGAAAATGCACAGATTATATTTTTAGCTTTACCTACGCCTCCAGGAGAGGATGGTAGCGCAGATTTATCTTATATTCTTGGTGTATCTGAGCAGTTGGGTCAATTGATGAAGGAATATAAAGTCATAGTAGATAAAAGTACCGTGCCTGTTGGTACTGCCGAAAAAGTGCATGCCGCAATTGCAAAAAATTATATAGGTGATTTTGATGTAGTTAGTAATCCAGAATTTTTAAGAGAAGGATTTGCAGTCGAAGATTTTATGAAGCCAGACCGTGTAGTCATTGGTGCCAATTCTGATCGCGCTAAACAAGTGATGGGTGAATTATATAAGCCATATGTAAGACAAGGTAATCCAATTATTTTTATGGATACTAAATCCGCTGAGCTTACTAAATATGCAGCCAATGCTTTTTTAGCAACTAAAATTACATTTATGAATGAAATCGCCAATTTATGCGAGCTGGTAGATGCGGATGTAGACATGGTACGCTATGGTATCGGAAGTGATGATAGAATTGGGAAGCGCTTTTTATTTCCCGGGATAGGCTATGGCGGGAGTTGTTTTCCTAAGGATGTGCAGGCTTTAGCAAAATCTGCTTCAGAAGTCAATTATGATTTTCAAATTTTGAAATCTGTAATGCAAGTGAATGAAAAGCAAAAAACGATTATCCTTCCGAAAGTAAAAAAGTATTTTAATAATGATTTGAGTGGAAAAGTAATTGCCATTTGGGGACTTGCATTTAAGCCAGATACAGACGATATCAGAGAAGCACCAGCTTTGTATATTATTGATGCATTATTAAAACTCGGAGCTAAAGTTGTTGCTTTTGACCCTGAAGCGATGCAGAATGTGAAAAAGCTAATAGGTGATACCATTAGCTACAAAGACAACATGTACGATGCAGCGAAAGCAGCAGACGCGCTGGTGATTTGTACGGAGTGGAGTGAATTTCGAACACCTGATTTTGAAACATTAACAGCCTCATTAAAAAATAAAGTGGTGTTTGATGGCAGAAATTTGTATGATTTACAAACCATGAAAGAAAAGGGATTTCACTATGAAAGTATTGGTAGAGCAGCCGTTACAGTTTAAATAAGTAATACATTGATAATAAAATAATATGGCAGAGAAGAAACGCGTTTTAATAACAGGTGCAGCAGGTTTTCTAGGTTCACATTTATGTGACCGATTTATCAAAGAAGGTTTTCATGTAATAGCCATGGATAATCTTATCACTGGTGATATGAGAAATATAGAACATTTAATGCCTTTAAAAGATTTCGAATTTTGCCACCATGATGTTACGAAATATGTGCATGTGCCAGGTGACTTACATTATATTTTAAATTTTGCTTCTCCTGCTTCACCTATCGATTATTTGAAAATCCCAATTCAAACTTTGAAAGTTGGTGCAATGGGGACACATAATTTATTAGGATTAGCCAAGGCAAAAGGCGCTCGTATTTTAGTGGCATCTACTTCAGAGGTTTATGGAGATCCCAATGTGCATCCACAACCAGAGGAGTATTGGGGCAATGTGAATCCTGTTGGGCCACGTGGAGTTTATGATGAAGCTAAACGCTATATGGAAGCTATTACGATGGCTTACAATACCTATCATAATGTGGATACAAGAATCATTAGAATCTTTAATACTTACGGGCCCCGGATGCGACTCAATGACGGTCGTGTATTGCCTGCATTTATTGGTCAAGCATTGCGAGGCGAAGATTTAACCATGTTTGGTGATGGTTCGCAAACCCGTTCTTTTTGTTATGTAGGAGATTTAGTGGAAGGTATTTACCGTTTATTAATGAGTGATTACAAATTGCCAATGAATATTGGTAATCCAGATGAAATTACA
>JAAFHG010000246.1:0-4082 GCA_013297585.1 Chitinophagales bacterium | reverse complement strand
CCAAAAGTAAAAAGAGCAGAAGGCTTAAAAATCACATATGACTATTTTAAATCTTTGCCAAAAGAGGAATTGTTTAAAAAAGATCATCGGGAATTCGATACTAAAAAATAGAAGTAGAAGAGGCTATCAAAATTTGATGGCCTTTTTAAATATTAGGGGCTAACACCTAGTTGCGAAATCAGTTAATTTTATATTTTTATAAATAAAATAAAATATGAAATTTAAAATTTTACTTAGGTCAATTGGTTTAACATTTGCTTTTTTCTTTATTATTGGAAGTATAAAAGCACAAAATGTTTCAGTGTCAGGTGCTTTAGTCGGCAACGGTGTTTATGCTGATTTAGGTTCTGCCTTTACAGCTATTAATAGTGGCTCCCAAACTGGTGCAACAATTCTTGTTTCAATTTTAGGGAATACCACTGAGCCTGCTACAGCTACCTTAAATGCAGGTACTTGGGCTAGTATGTCTATTCTTCCTGCTGGAGGCGCTGCACGTGTGGTGTCAGGCAATATTGCTGGAGCATTAATTAGTTTTAATGGCGCAGCCCGTGTATTAGTGGATGGTTTGAACACAGGTGGTAATGGTTTAAACATAGATAATGCTAATAATACAAGTGCCTCCACTATACAATTTATAAATGATGCTAAATTAATAGCAATTAATAAAACAGCTATTTTTGGGGCAAATACCTCAGTCACATCTGGTACTGTATTTTTCTCAACTGGCGCAGTCACAGGTAATGATAGTATTGGCTTTTCAGCTTGTATCATCGGAGCTAGTGGTACTAACTTTCCTGTAAATGGGGTGGCCTCCATTGGTTCAGCAACAGCTGGTATAGAAAACAGCGGTATTACATTTAATGCTTGTAATATTGAGAATTTTTTTAATGCCACTTCAGTTAGTATTGGCATGTTAGCTGGTGTTGGAAACAGCGATTGGACGATTAATGGCTGTAAATTTTTTCAAACGGCTACTAGAACTTACACTACTGCTAATACGCATAGAGCCATTCAAATTGGTTCAGGTAATAATCATACTATCACTAGTAATACAATAGGATTTGTAAGTGCTGCTGGAACTGGTGTTTATACAATGGCAGGTACAGTTGCTACAAGATTCATTGGTATTGATTTAGCCGTTGGGACTACTACAGCGAGTTCTATTCAGGGTAATACCATTAGTGCCATTGCATTAGCTACATCAAGCGGTGCTTCAACAACAAATGGTGTGCTTTGTGGGATCAATGTAACCGCTGGAAGTGTTAATGTAGGAAATGTTGCACCTAACGTTATTGGCGCTACTACTGGTACCAATAGTTTAGTGGCAACCGCTACTACTTCAGGTGCTATCATCATGGGGATTAATACTTCTTCTACAGGCGCTATTGCTATTCAAAATAATACAATAGGTGCTTTAACATCTAGTGGTGTCACTGCTAGCATTGCAGGAAGTATTACAGGTATTAATGTGAGCGGAACAGCCAGTTCTTTAATTATTAGTGGTAATACAATCGGTAATAGTACAGCAGATAATATGCGTGGCGGTACATTAGGATTAACCACAGGTAATTCATTAGTACATGGTATCAATGCGCCTAGCACTGCTACAAATCCTACTATTTCAAATAATACGATACAAAATTTAGCTGCTTACGGAACAGGAACAACTTCAGCAGTGCGAGGCATTAATACGGCCGCAGCTACAGGAAATGCCAATACCTATACTATTCAGAATAACATTATCAGGAATTTTACCACTAATACTACAAATACATCAATAGCAAATGGTCAAGCATCTGTTTCAGGGATATCAATCAGTACAGGAACAAATGGAATTGTAAGAGGTAATACTATTCATAGTCTTTCCAATATTGGAACAGGTACCAATCAAAGTTTTGTAGCGGGAATTGGACATGGTAATGCTACAAATACAACTATTTCTGGTAATACTATTTATAATTTAAGTAATGCAGGGACTTCAGTTACTACCACTACTCCAAGCGTTATTGCAGGTGTTATTGTTCGCTCGGGCACTACCGGGGTTACGATTGCTAACAATATGATTGCTTTAGGGAATGCGCAAACCACAAATTCTGTTATTATCGGTATACAAACCAATAATGGATCTACGCCTGATCCTATTTCAAATATTTATCACAATACTATTAATATTACAGGAACAGCTGTTTCTGGTGCACAGCCAAGTTTTGGTATAGCCAGAACAGATTTTTCTGCGATAGCTAGAACTGCAGCTGTAGATATTAAAAATAATATCATCACGAATACCCGTTCGGGTGGGACAGGAGCACATTATGCTATAGGTAATAATTATGGTGCAGTATCATCTACAGCAACAGGCTGGGTTTCTAATAATAATGTACTAAACGCCAATTCTGCTACTGTTGGTTTTTGGACATCTGCTCAAACTTTTAGTGGATGGAAAACCACATCTTCTTCTGATGCGAATAGCTTTTCAGGTATTACAGTTACTTATGTGAATCCTGCTAATGATTTGCATTTGAATATGGGTTTAACGCCTACGGTAATAGAATCTAATGGACAAACCATTGCCGCTGTTACCACAGACTTTGATAATCAAGCAAGGCCAGGACCATCTGGATCGGTAAACGGTGGCGCTTTTGCGCCTGATTTAGGTGCAGATGAGATTGATGCTGTCTATTTAGATGTAGTAGCCCCAGTTATTACTTATACACCTCTAACTTTTATTTGCACAACAGGTGATAGAACATTAACCACTTCTATTATTGATGGTAGTGGAGTTCCAACTTCTGGTGTTTTGCAACCAAGAATTTATTTTAGTAAAAATGCAGGTCCGTGGTTCTCTACACAAGGTACTTTGTCCTCGGGAACAGCTACTAATGGCACTTGGAATTTTACCATTTCTAGCGCTGTAATGGGTGGATTAAGCATAGGCGATAATGTGAGTTATTATGTGATTGCACAAGATATCATACCGAATATTGGTTCTAATCCTTCTACAGGTTTAGTAGCAGCGAATGTTAACACTGTAACAACAGCTCCTGCAACACCGAATACTTATTCTATAAGTAGTACTTTGATTGCTAATTATGATATTGGGACTGCAGGAAATTTCCCTACGCTTACAGCTGCTGCTAATGCGTACAACAATTCTTGTTTAACTGGTGCGGTTACATTCACACTGCAAGATCCAGCTTATCCATCTGAAGTGTTCCCAATTGTATTTAATGCAAATGCCGATGCAAGCGCTGTGAATAATTTAATCATTCGTCCTGCGGTAGGTAATAATCCTGTTATTAGCGGTTCTTCAGCTACAGCTATCATTCAGATTAATGGTGGCGATTATATTACTATTAATGGTAATAATAATGGTGGAGTCAATAGTATTTGTCCTCTCAATCGAAGTACAAGGAATCTAAAAATTGAGAATACAAATACTGCGACTGCAAGTGCTGTTGTTTCAATTAATAATACAGCAAGCGCTAATGCAGCCACAAATATTAAAGTAATGAATACAATTGTGTCTGGTAATGCACCACTCACAACAGGCGTTGCTATTAATATTAGTGGGCCAACGATAGGAAGTGGCACAGGGGCAGTCAATAATAGTAATATCAGCATTGTTAATGATAGTATTATTAAAGCTCAGGTTGGTATTTTCTCTTCAAGCTTAAGTCTTGCAAATAAGAATAAACATCACAATTATGATTTGAATGTGATGACAGCTTCAGGAACAGATGCGATTGGAAGATTTGGTATAATGGCTTTGTTTGCTGATAGTATTAATATTAGATCTAACCAAATAAAAAATGTTTTGAATACAGCCTCTCAGGATGTTGTGGCTATTGGCATAGGATTCAATGCTATTTCTAATTCAGCAACTACAGGTGCAGAAGTTAGTAATGCCATTGTTACTGGAAATGAAATAGACAATATCGTTCAAACCAATACATTTTCTGCTGGGGGTATTGCAATAGCGTCAGCAGCATCTGGTACTAATTTAGTTGCCAATAACATCATTAATGGTGTATTTGCAAATGGTACTAGTGGTGATTTAGCAGTAGGTATTTTTTCAGGTGGTG
>JAAFHG010000181.1 GCA_013297585.1 Chitinophagales bacterium | reverse complement strand
GCTCTTTGGCTGTGGAGCAAAGCGGAACAGGCAATGTGCCAAATGCTTGGGGAGCATAGCCACAAAAAATATGACAGTTAAAAACTGACTGCAATACCATAGAGTGCTTTGAAGCGTTTGCCTTGTGAGTTGGCAAAGCACTAAGCCGTCTTTTCTGTGCGGTTGGTCGGGGGGTTAAAACCTCATCCGTTGTATTCGCATTGCATTTAAAATGGCTAATAAAGCTACACCTACATCGGCAAAGACAGCTTCCCACATAGTAGCTAAACCACCTGCACCTAATATGAGTACAATTGCTTTTACAGAAAATGCTAAAATAATATTTTGCCAAACGATTTTTTTAGTTTGCTTACCTATGTTTATAGCCATTGGTATTTTACTTGGCATATCGTCTTGTATTACTACATCTGCTGTTTCTATAGTGGCATCACTTCCTAAACCCCCCATTGCAATGCCTACATCGCTTAATGCTACTACTGGTGCATCATTTACACCATCACCCACAAAGGCTACTGTTTCATTTTTGGCTTTTAGTTCTTTTACTTTATTTACTTTGTCTTCGGGCAGTAAATCGCCAAAAGCATTTGTAATGCCTAATTTATTAGCTACAAACTGCACAACATTTGATTTGTCGCCACTTAACATTATAGTACTTACATTTAATGCTTTTAACTTATCAATGGTAAGTTGTGCATCTTCTTTAATACTATCGGCAATGGTTAAATAGCCCACATACTTTTTATCATAAGCAATGGCTATTAAAGTGTAAACTATGGTGGTTGGGTCAATATCGTACTCAATACTGAATTTATCCATCAGCTTAAAATTTCCTACTAATATTTCTTTGTTGTTGATTGACGCTTTTAATCCGTGTCCTGATATTTCTTCTACATTTTCTAATTTAATATCGCTATCTACATTACCTACATAATTATGAATAGCCGTAGCTACTGGGTGTGTACTTTGACTTTCTAAAGCATTAACCATTTGCAGAATTTCGTCTTTATTAAATTCAGGATTCAAGATTACTTCTTGTACTTTAAAAACTCCTTCGGTCATTGTGCCTGTTTTGTCCATCACTACATTTTGAATGTTTGCAATGATGTCTAAAAAGTTACTGCCTTTAAACAAAATACCGTTTTTACTGGCTGCACCAATGCCCCCAAAGTAACCTAACGGAATGCTTATAACTAATGCACAAGGGCAACTGATTACCAAGAATACTAATGCTCTATATAACCACTGACTGAATACATAATTATCTACAAAAAAATAAGGAAGTGCAGTAATGAGGACTGCCAATAACACTACTATTGGTGTATATATTTTTGCAAACTTTCTTATAAATAATTCGGTGGGTGCTTTTTGAGCTGTGGCATTTTGTACCAATTCTAAAATTTTACTCAACTTGCTATCGGTGTAAGCTGTTGTAACTTTTACTTGTGCAACTGTGTTGAGGTTTATCATTCCTGCTAAAACAGTTTCGCCTTTTGCTTTAGTATCGGGTTTGCTTTCTCCTGTAAGTGCTGCTGTATTAAAAGAAGCATTATCGGTTAATAGTTCTCCATCTAACCCTAATTTTTCACCTGGCTTTAGTTGTATAATATCACCAATATTTACTGTCTCTGCTTTGATGGTTTTGGGTTGATTATTTTCTAAAATGGTTACTTCGTCTGGTCGTTGGTCAAGCAAAGTTTTTATATTAGCCTTTGCTCTTTTTACGGCTAATGTTTGAAACACTTCCCCTACTGCATAAAACAACATTACTGCCACAGCTTCGGGATATTCGCCTATGGCAAATGCCCCAATTGTGGCAATGCACATTAATAAAAACTCTGAAAATATCTCTTTTTTAGCAATGCTTTCAAACGCTTCTTTTAATACTGGTAAACCAACAGGTGCATACGCCACTACATACCAAATAATACGAACCCAACCTTTAAACCAAGTTTGAGGAAACCAATTATCAAAAGCAATTGCAATGAGTAATAAGCAAAGAGAAATTATAGGCAACTTAAACTCACTTAATAGATTGTTTTTTGCTGATGAATGCTCTGTATGGTTATGGTCATTTTGTGGATTTACACCCTGCAATACATTTGATGTGTTGCTATTTATTTTTTGTTCAAGTGTGCAACAAAGTTGTTTGCCTTGTGCATCGTAGATATGTTTATGTTCCATTTTATAATAATCTTCTTGTTTTAATTTTATAATTTATATACTCTTGACCGTGTAGTCTTTCTAAAAATTCCTCTTCTAAACGAATTTGAATTTGAATTACAATGTATGTTGTAACTGTTAAGCAAAATGTTAGTGTATTTGGTATTATGAAAAATAAACCCATTACACTTATTATCATTCCTAAAAAAATGGGATTTCTACTTATTGAAAAGATACCTTTTGTAACTAACGCAGTTTTATTTAATTCATCAATTCCTATACGCCAACTGTTACTCATTTGATACTGTGCAATGCTTATCCAAATCAAAGCAAGGTGTATTAAGGCGATACCGATACCCTGTGTTACAGAATTTTGTAAATAAAGAACAGGATTTAGATATTGATATATTCTTTGAGAAAAAGAAAAAATCAGCACAGCAAAAAATAGTAATGCTATCAAAACTTTCATAATAAACCCAATGTAATCGTGGGCATTATCATTTTTACCAAAAGTAATCGGATTTATGCCTGTTTGTTTATAAGTACGATAAGTTGGTACTATAAATGCAACAAGAATATAAAGCAATAAATAGATGGGTAAATATATTTGCAACCAAGTCATAATTTTATTTTTTAATCTTCGTGTTCGCCTGTATTGGTTAATTTGGCATTGATAAAGAAAGCACCTTTGGTTACTATTTTAGCATCTTTAGGAATTTCGTTTACAAATGTGATGGCTGTGTAGCCCATATTAGAAACGCCTTTCACTACTTCTAATTTTTCAAAGTTGGTAGTGTTTTTAGGCTCTTTTTCTTTCCCTTTTTCGGCTTCTTTATGGTTGTGGTCTGTTTCGCCTTCTTCGTGGTGTTCTTCGGGTTCTTTATCTGTTATTATAAAAATATAGTATTTACCATCGGCTTCTACAATAGCATCGGTAGGTACTGCTGGTGTAGTTACATTATTCAAACTAACAATACCTGTAATGTTCATTCCATCAATTAACCCTGATTTATTGCCTTTTACATTGCAATGTACTGGTATGGTTTTGCTATCGTTTTCAAATGCAGTCCCAATACTATATACTACTGCATCGTATTCTGTAGTAGGATTGTTGGTTAAGGTAAAATGTATGGTTTGCCCAACTTTAAGTAATGGCAGGTCTTTTTCAAATACATTCAAATCTAAATGCAATGATCCATTATCTACAATTTCTGCAACAGGTGAGGCAACATCTACATAAGAACCAATTTTTGCAAATACATTGCTTACAGTGCCACTAATAGGGCTTGTTACCAATAAAGCTGATTGTAAATTGCTATTGGAAACATTATTAGGATTAATGCCCATTAACTGTATTTGCTGTTGTAAAGAAGCTCTACGAGTAAGCAAAGTTCTTAATTCGGCATCGGCACTTTGTAAATTCTTCTTTGCACCTGCATTGCCTTCGTTGAGTTCTTTTTGCCTTGTAAGTTCTTGCTCTGCAAACGTTATTTTACTTGCAGTGGTTAAGTATTCTTCTTGCAATTGTATAAACTGTGGATTTGCAATAGTGGCTATTACTTGCCCTTTACGAACTGATGAACCAATTTGAACATTGATAGATTTTATAACGCCTCCATATAAAGAAGTAGCATTTCCTTTGTTATTGTTGGGTACTTTAAGATTTCCATTTGCTTTTATGGTAGCTGTAAGTTCTTTCATTTCTACAGTGCCATAAGTAATACCTACAGTTTTAATTTGCTCAGTAGTGAGTGCTGCAATTGTAGGTGTAGCTTCTTGCTTTAGTTGTGGTTTTACTTCTGTTTTTTCTTCTTTAGCAACTTGGCTATTGGTATCTTTTTCTGACTTACCGCCACAAGCTGAAAGCAATATACTAAGTATGATTGCTGAACCTATTGTTTTACTTATATTGAATGCCATATTTTTAATTATTTATTGATTATTGAATTGATGTTTACAACTGTTTGGTTGATTTGCTGAATGGATTGCAAGTACTTTAACTGAATATCTGTGGCTGTTTGCAGTGCATACAAATACTCTACATAAGTAATATCACCTGTACGATAACCTAATTGTGCTGCTTTTACTATATTGTCAGCATTGGGTAAGGCTTGTATTTTGTAATAGTTATACTGCTGTACATCTTGCTGGTATTGTGTTAAAGCGTTCAGCAAATTTGTATTGAGCAATGTGTTTTGATACTCAGCTTGTGTTTGCAAACTTTGTTTTTGGTATTCTAAACTTTTAATACGGGCTTTGGTAGCACCAAAAGTTAATGGAATGGCTACTCCAATATTTACTACATTGAACCGATTACCTGCACCAAAGTATTTATCTACACCATCTATGTTTTGAAAGCCTATAAGTGATTGATTGGAATAACCAATTTTGAAGTCGGGCAAACCTTGTGCTTTTACTACATTTTTTGTTTGCTCTGCTATTTGCATATTTTGATAAATAGATTGTAGCATTGGGTGGCTTGTTATGGCATTGCTATCTATCAAACTATTTACTTGTAAAGGCGTATAAGTTTGAGATGACACAATTGTAATACTGTCTTTGGAACTTAATATTGTTTTTAGACTTTGATAAGCATTTTGTAAATACACTTGGTTTTGCTGTGCCAATAAATTGATTTCACCCTTTTTAGTTTCAGCTGTGCTTATTTCAATTTTTTTTGTATCGCCTGTTTTGTATCGCAAATTGGCTACACGTATAAACTCATTGTACAAACTATCTAAGCTTTGTAATTTTAGTTTGTTGTATTGCAAATACTCTATTTGATAAAATAGACTGCGAACCTGATTTTTGATTTCGTAAATGGTAAGCTGTTGTTGTATTTGCTTTGCTTTTACTTCGGCATTTATCAACTCTTTTTTAGCACCAAACAATGTAGGGAAAGGTATGGTTTGTGATAGCTGAAAAGCATTGTCAAACTTAATGCTATTGTATTGCCCTAACTGTGTATTAAAATCTAATTTGGGTAATTCATTTGCTGTTTTTCTTAAACTTTCTATGGCTTGAATATCAATACTACTTGCTTTTACAGATTGGTTGTTTTGAATTGCTATATTGATTGCTTCATCAATTGTTATTTGCTTAACTGGTTGAGCATTTGTATTTATAGCAAACAATAAAAATAATATAGTGGTTGCTGTTGTTATCTTTTTCATTTTAGGTTTTCTTGTCAATGAAATTTTAGTATTAAAAATGATGTATAGTAAAGGCAATACAAATAGTGTAAGGAAAGTTGCAGTTATTAAACCGCCAATTACAACTGTGGCTAATGGTTTTTGAACCTCTGCACCTGCACTGCTACTTAATGCCATAGGGAGAAAACCTAAACTGGCAACAGTAGCTGTCATTAAAACTGGCCTAAGCCTTATTTTTGTTCCTTCTATTACTCGTTTAATTACATCTGTAATACCTTCTTTTTGCAATTGATTAAAAGTGCCAATTAGCACTATTCCATTTAATACTGCCACGCCAAACAAAGCAATAAAGCCAATACCTGCACTTATGCTAAATGGCATACTGCGAAATAGTAAAGCAAATACACCACCAATGGCACTCATTGGAATGGCTGTAAAAATTAAACTGGCTTGTTTGAAAGAACGAAAAGTAAAATAGAGCAATATAAAAATGAGTAGTAATGAAATGGGAACAGCAATCATTAATCTTTTACTGGCTTCTTGTAAATTTTCAAATGTGCCACCATAGGTAAAATAGTACCCTGATGGTAGCTTAACTTGTTTACTTAATTTTTGTTGTATTTCATTTACTACACTTTGTACATCTCTTCCTTTTACATTAAAGCCAATTACTATTCTACGCTTACCTGCTTCACGGCTTATTTGTGCTGGACCTACTTTGAAATTAATATTGGCAACTTGTGCCAATGGAATTTGATTGCCTGTATTAGTAGGTATCATTAAATTACTTACATCGTCTATACTACTTCGGTATGTACTATCTAAACGTACTACTAAATCAAATTTTCTTTCGTTTTCAAAAACAACACCTGTGCTTTTACCTGCAAAAGCTGTGCTTACAATATCGTTTACATCTTCTACGGTTAAGCCATAATTGGCTAAGCGTAATCTGTCGTATTCAATATTGATTTGTGGTAAGCCACTCACTCTTTCAACCATTGGAGCTGTTGCACCTTGCACAGATTGAATGGCTGTATTTACTTTGTTGGCATAAGTAGCTAATGTGTCCATATTTTCGCCAAATATTTTAACGGCTACATCTTGTCTTATGCCTGTCATTAACTCATTAAACCGCATTTGAATGGGTTGGCTTTTTTCAAAAAATACACCTGGTATAGCTTCTAATTTTTCAGAAATTTCATCAGCCAATTCATCATAACTCTTTTCAGTTTTCCATTCCTTTTGTGGTTTAAGTATTATCATTAAATCTGTAGCCTCTGGTGGCATAGGGTCTGTTGGTACTTCTGCTGCACCTGTTTTACCCACTACCATTTTTACTTCATCAAATTGCTTTACAATTCTTGAAGCCTGCATTGAAGTTTCTAAACTTTGGCTAAGTGAACTGCCTTGTGGTAGGATGCAGTGAAAGGCAAAATCACCTTCGGCAAGTGTAGGTATAAATTCGCCACCCATACGACTAAAAACAATAAGCGTTACTACAAATAAGGTAACTGTGCCACCTACTAACAAATATTTTATTTGAATGGCTTTTTGTAACAATGGTTGATAAATACGTTGGAAAAAATCCATCATTTTATCGCTAAATGTTTTTTTGTGGCTTACTAATTTGGGTAGGAATAAAGCACACATCATAGGAATATAAGTCAATGATAAAATTAATGCTCCTAAGATTGCAAAGCCCACTGTTTGAGCCATAGGACGAAACATTTTACCTTCTATCCCAATTAAAGAAAGAATGGGAATGTAAACAATTAAAATAATAATTTCGCCAAAGGCTGCACTGCTACGGATTTTTGACGCTGATACAAATACTTCATTATCCATTTCGGTCTGTGTCAATTTATTCATTGATTTTCTTAAACCTAAATGGTGCAATGTGGCTTCTAC
>JAAFHG010000383.1 GCA_013297585.1 Chitinophagales bacterium | reverse complement strand
CGATGATTTTTAAGACAATAGGTAATTTTGGTAACGTATTTTAAGCACAGTTAATCAACTGTATTAAACGCAAGAAGGTCAACAAGAATGAAGACCCTCTTACTTACTAACCCATTAAATTCTACCGCTAAATTACAAAAATGGGTGGTATTGGCAAATTAAATTTTGGAGGATATTGGTGATATATGTTAAAAAGACAAGAGTGTAAGCCAAGCCTTTTCTACAAATGATAAAGTTTTCTTTGGTACTTCAGATGCACCTTGGGTTGGTGGTATTTCAACTAACCTAAGTTACAAAGGATTTGATTTTGGTGCTCAGTTTACATTTTTCTTAGATAGAGTTCAGTATAATAATGATAAAGTTAACTTAACAGATCCAACATATTTCTATGACAATATGCATGTTGAAGTGTTAAAGGAGTGGCGTAATCCTGGTGATATTACCAATACACCAAGACCAAGTACTGGTGCTACTACACTAGGACCTGCAAATCCATTCCAAAGACAAACTACTCGCTTTTTAGAAGATGCAAGTTTTTGGCGATTAAGAAATGTTACTTTAGGATATACTTTTAAAAGTAGTGTTTTATCAAAAGTTGGTATTCGTTCTGCCAAAGTGTTTATACAAGGTCAAAACTTATGGACTGCTACAAGCTTCCAAAGTTTCGATCCAGAAACAACAGGTACTTCACTAGTAGGTGCACAATACCCTGCTTTAAAACAAACAACTATTGGTGTTAATATTGGTTTCTAAAAGTAAAAAAGACAAATTATGAATTTCATGAAAATAAAAAATATAATAGCTACTTCATTTGTAGCACTTACATTCTTTGGGTGTTCTAAAGATGAGGTTGTAAACTTAAAACCGGATTTTGCTTTAGATGCGATATCTAACCCGTCTAGTATGGCTCAAGTTGAAGAGGTTTTAGTTGGTGGTTACGGTGCTTTTAGAGCAGCTAACTACTACGGTTCTGGAAGTGGTACGGGTGCAGGCTGGGCAATTATGCCAGATATAATGAGCGATAACTTGTATGAAACTGTTGAAACTCTAGGTAATTCAAGGGCTATGGCAGATTGGTTGTACGATCCTGCAACTGGACAGGTTGCCTCTTTGTATTCTTCACCATATTATGTGATAGCTCATGCAAACATCATAATTAGAGATATTGATAAATTTACAACAGCTTCTAATACCTTAATGGCAAACCGCATAAAAGGTCAGGCTTATGCAATGCGAGCAATATCACATTTTGATTTATTTATATATTTTGCTACAAAATTTGATAGAAATAGTACAAGCGATTTAGCATTACCCTATAGCAAAAGCTTTACACCATCTATTGCTGTAAAACCTGTTCGTATGCCTAATAAGGAGTACTATGATAATTTATATGCTGATATTAACCAAGCAATCGCTTTATTAGGCAATGTTGATAAGCCAATTAATTCAGGTACTATATCAAGGCCATATATTGATAGAAATGTCGTTTATGCACTATCTGCACGTGTAAATTTATACGCTGGTGACTGGGCTAATGCAATTACTGCTGCTACCAATGCTTTGGCTAATCGTCCACTGGCAACCACACAGGCTACGTTTTCTGGTATGTATAATCAAACAGCACTTGGTGAAATACTTTGGAATGTGCAAGTAGAATCAGGTCAAAGCGGTCCAACGTTCTTGATGTATTTTTCTACAAGTAACAGAAGCTATTTTAGACCTGCACCAAAGGTTGCAGTAGCAACTGGTACAACTGGTTTAATTAAAACTGGCGATATCCGTTACAATGCATTTTTTACACCATCTGCAACGGCAGTAGCTGTAACTAAGTTTAAAGGTAAAGGTACGGCTATTGATGGCGCTGCAAATTTTCCTGTATTTCGTAGCGGTGAATTATATTTAATTCGCGCAGAAGTAAATGCAAGAAATGGTAATGATGCAGCTGCCTTGGCTGATTTAAATGCCTTAAAAGCAGCTAGAATTTCAGGTTACGTGCCAGTAGTTCTGACTGGGGCATCACTAATTTCAGCAATTGCTGATGAACGTAGGGCCGAGTTGCTTGCAGAAGGTCACCGCTTTTTCGATTTGAAGAGAACAACTCGTACAATTACAAGAGGTTCTGTTTGTGGTACATCTACTTCCACATCAGGTGTTTGTGCCTTGCCAAGCACTGCTAGACAATGGGCACTACCCTTCCATGAGTCTATAATTAATGCAAATCCAAATATTGTTCAAAATCCATTATATTAGATTTTGTTGATATAAATAGCTTTACTGAAAATCCCTAGCAATTGCTGGGGATTTTTAATTCTACAACTCTTTACAAATCTTCTTCACAATCCCTGGCCCCTCATACACAAAACCCGTCCATACTTGCACCAAACTTGCACCAGCGTTCAATTTTTCTTTTGCGTCAGCACCTGTAAATATGCCACCACTTGCTATTATAGGTATTTTGCCTTCTGTTTGTTGATGTAAATAGCTTACTACTTCAGTACTTTTATTGATTACCGGTTTGCCACTTAATCCACCTGCACCTATTGCGGTTATTTCGCTTGAGCTAGTTATTAAATTCTCTCTACTTATGGTGGTATTTGTGGCTACCAAGCCAGCAAGATTTACTTCAAAAGCTAGTTCAACAATATTATCTAATTGTTCTGTGGTTAAATCGGGTGCTATTTTTAGTAATAATGGTTTGGGTTTGGCTTTGCCTTGATTGATATTTTGTAGCTGCGATAATATTTTTTGTAGCGATGCTTTTTCCTGTAATTCTCGCAAGCCAGGTGTATTGGGGCTACTTACGTTTACTACAAAATAATCTGCATAGTCAAACAATTCTTTAAAGCAAATTTCATAATCTTTCCAAGCATCTTCGTTGGTAGTAACCTTATTTTTACCAATATTACCACCAACTATCAATTTGGGTTCGTTAGTAACTATACGATTTTCGATTTTCGATTTTCGATTATTCCAATCAGTTAATCTTCTTTTCACTACATCTACACCATCATTGTTAAAGCCCATTCTGTTGATAAGTGCTTTATCTTTTGGTAGGCGAAACAATCTTGGCTTATCGTTACCAGCTTGTGCTTTTGGTGTTACTGTACCTACTTCTACAAAGCCAAAACCAAGGGCTTCTAATTCGTTTAGGTATAAAGCATTTTTATCAAAGCCTGCGCCTAAGCCAATAGGATTACTAAAGGTTAAACCAAAAACATCTTTTTTTAATGCAGGGTTTTTAACAAAAAAATTAGTACTGACAAGCTGCTTACCAATTTTAGTGCTGCACACGAGCTTTAGCTGATTCATGCTAAAGTGGTGTACGGCTTCGGTATCGAACTTGAATAAAATATCTCTTATTAAGGAATACAATTGAATTAAAAATTAAAAATTAAAAATTGAAAATAGCAATTGTATTAAAAGTCAATACCAATCCATTTTCGTTTACTTTTCTCGTACTTGGCAAAGTCAAACTTGTATAATTTGCCTGGTCTATGAGGTACATCTGTTTCCATTTCGCCTACATCAATTAACAAGTCCATAGATGCAAATTTCTTTCTAAAATTACGCCTATCTAGCTTTGTATTCAAAATGGCTTCGTACAAGTTTTGTAGTTCTCGCAATGAGAATTTATCGGCCAATAAATTAAAACCTAGTGGATGTTCTTGAATACGCTTTTGTAGCCATTTGTAGCATTCTTCTAAAATTTCTTTATGGTCA
>JAAFHG010000575.1 GCA_013297585.1 Chitinophagales bacterium | reverse complement strand
ATTAAAATCGGTTAAACTATAATTAGCTTGATTGGTTTTTGTAATAGTTTGTAATGTAGTAAAGTTTACACCATCATAACTTTTTTCGATTACAAAACTTAAAATATTTTGTTGGTTAACTATTTCAAAATTAATAGTGCTATTGTTGTTGTAAAGTAAGGCAGTAAAGCTTTTTAATTGTATAGGCACAAGCGAAGTTTTGCTATACCAAATGGGCGAACTAAGGCTTCTATTTCCAGCAATAGTAACATCGGCATAATAATATCCTGTGGTGCCAACAGGCAATTCAAAATCGGTAAAGCTTAAAGTATTGGTATTGCTACTAGCTATTTGTACAGGTAATACATTGCTACCAGGAATTCCATACATTAATTTTATAGAAACTGCACCTGTAGTATTGGTTGGGTCTATAGCATAAATGCTAATATTTGGTGCCATAGTTCCCGAAAACTGACTACCCATTGGCATATTATTTACACTAAAATTTAATCGGGTATCGCAATCTTCGGTTGCATAAAAACTTTTGCTACGCATAGCTGTATAAAAGTTTGTATTGCTTAAACTTGGCATTACAAGTGCTGTTCTGTTATTGTTGGCTCGTCCAAAATTAGTGTTGTGCGAATCGTGATCCATGGTTGGGCCAATTTTATAACCCTTAGCCAACATTCTCATATAATAATCAATGTAAGAAAAAGAAGATGGAGGGTCACTGTAAGTATTATTGGTAGAAAAAGCTATACCACTTGTAACCGCACTACCAACAATGGCACTATCTGCATTGCTATCAAAAGGAATATTTAGCAAGTTTTCATAATCATTATTACTAGGGTGTGCTAAAGTGGCAAAACTGTTATTGTTCAAGCTGTTTAAATATCTAAACAAACCAATACTGCCAGAAGTTTCGGGCTTGCCCAAATAATTACTTTTAGATACAAAAGTATTGTAGTTGCCATTTTCCCAACCCACCAAACCAGGGCTACCATATACACATACATGTCCACCATTGCTTATAACACCCCATTCCATTCCATACAATGCTAAAAAATTACTTGTAGTAGCTGCGATAGCTTGTGATTGACCCAAAGCATAACTTGGTAAACTCATTCCTGCAGTAGAGTGGTTATGGTCGGATATTCCTAAAAAATCCATACACAAACTATTTTTTGCATAAGCATAATTATCGCTTGGAACTAAATTTAAATTATCAACATTACCATCGCTATAACTGCTATGTGCATGTAAAGTGCCATAATAAAAATTTTGGGTAGGAATAGTTGTTGTGGCAATATTTCCTTGCAAAGGAGTAGGTGTTAAATATTTTGTACCACCATTGCAACCACTATTTTTTGCTAAGGCATAATAGTAATAAGTTGTAGTAGAAGATAAACCAACATCGGTAAAACTACAGCTTACATTATTGCCTACAATTGTTGCTGTACCTAGGTTTGTGCCAACTGTATAATCTGTATTATTTACAGGTAAAGTAGATAAAGTATTTGCCGTACTTCTTAAAACCATGTAACCATCTGCCGAATTGCTTGGTGTAAAAAAACCTGTAATTAAATTATTTGAAGCCTTTAAATTTAGAGTAGTTGGTTGACTTGTTGGCGTAACACAAGTAGGCAACGATACCGTAGTTGCGTTGTTGGTTAATGGGCTTACACTTGCATACACAGGACCACCATTACAGTTTTGACTATTTACTGCAAATACAAAAAAGTAATAAGTTGTACCATTTACTAAATTGTTTGAAGTAAAAGTGTTGTTGGTGGTTCGAGTAACCACACTTCCATTGCCAATTAATTGCCCTCCATTATAATTTGTACCAGCATTTAAATTACCAGTAAAATTAGATGATGTACTTCTTATAATAAGATATTCATCGGCTATAATACTTGTGCTTTTTGTGAATGTACCTGTAATGCTTGATGTGGTTATGTTCGATAAAATTAAATTGGTTGCTTGTGGCGAAGGTGCAGTACAAGCTAATGGACCACTAAGTGTAATAGCAGTGTTTGTAAGTGTATTTATCGTTAAATACAAAGGACCACCTGTACAAGCATTGTTCATAGAAAATATGAAAAAATAATACCTTGTATTGGCCGATAAATTAGTAACATTTATACTATTACTATTTGTAATGGCAATTACTGTTCCATCACCCAAATTATCATTTATAGCATACGTAATTCCGTTTAAAGGATTGCTACTTAATGCAGGATTTGTACTCATTACAACCAAATAATTTTGTGGAGCAGGGGAAGCTTGTACAAAATTTAACTGCATGGCAACATTTGTAATATTGCTAATAGTTAAAGCAGTTGGTTGAGCTGTAGGTGTTACACAAGGTGTTGTATTTAAACCTGTAACTCTAATGTTATCTATTGCAAATCTTGGCCTTCCACCACTTGTGCCACCAGAACCATTGTGATAATAAAAGCGTAACCTAGCATTG
>JAAFHG010000135.1 GCA_013297585.1 Chitinophagales bacterium | reverse complement strand
AGACAGCTAAATCAAAAGCACTTGAGTGTCATGCTTATCAAGTTAAGTATTATCACAATGCAGGTTGTGATAATAGCTGGTATAATGTTGATTGGGTAGATACTATTAATGTTACTTGTGATGCTAATGGTAACGAGCATATAGAAAAGTGGCATTGGACCCAAAATCCAGCTGTATTATGCTCGCCTAAAACCCACTAATCCATTAATTAATTAACAATGGAGTTAAAAGCTCCATTGTTAATCTTAAACCACCTAACATGAAGTACATTATTCTTATAATTATTCAATTATCTTCAATTTCATTTTTAGCAAACGCACAAACTAACACTATCTGTGCAGTAGAGTACAAAGAATACGAAACAAATCTTGGCACGTATAGTTATTGGTTTTATAATAATCATTATGTTTCTATTAGTACACCAAACTATAAAGCCCAATTTATGAATGGATTTCCAGTAATTATTAATGGGGTGCAAACTACACAAACCGATACTGTAAAATACAATAAAGAATTCAATGAATTCATCAATGATATGGCAGCGCAATTGAATAGAAACCCTGTTGCTGTTGAAACTAAGCAGTATAATACCGATACAAAAAGAACTGCGACTTTTCTGGATGGACTTAAAAAAAACTATATTGTTGTTGATACATTACCGACTATGAATAGTTGGGAGATATTAGATGAGACGGAAATTTTTATGGGTTATCAATGCCAAAAAGCTACTATCAATTATAAAAATGAAAAGTACACGGCTTGGTTTACCACAAAGTTGCCATATAATGCAGGGCCGAGGGCATTTAGAGGATTGCCAGGATTAATACTAAAAGTAAGTAACCCAAGTAAAACATTGGGGTTTGAAGCCCTAGAAATTTTAACACCGTACAAAGGTTTGATACCAACGTTTAATAGTGATGGTGATATTATACCAAGAAACAGTAGAGAATGGGCAATGCTTAGAAATGAATCAAGCAAAAAATCGAGAGAAGCGCACGAGAACATGATAAACCAAATGATTAAAGACATAGAAGCTAAAAAGAGTAAAAACTAGGTAATGTTGCAAACTATATATACGATTTTTAAATATTACTGCTTAAATATCTAGTCAATATTAGAAAATTGGCGTTACTAATAATGAATCTCATTGGTAAAGCTTTTCAACCAACCATGAAATACACAGCACTTATCTTCATCCAACTACTTTCTATTGTTTTTTTAGCAACCGCACAAAACACCACGTTATGTGCAGTTAAGTACAAGGAATATAATACAAATCTTGGCACCCATAGCTATTGGTTTTATAATAATCATTATATTTCTATCAGTATACCAAACTATAAAGCGCAGTTTATGAATGGCTTTCCTGTAATTATTAATGGGGTTCAAACAACGCAGACTGATACTGTAAAATACAATAAAGAATTCAACGAGTTTGTAACTGATATAGCAGATCAAGCAAAAAAAACACCAGTTGATGTTGAAACTCAGGAATATAATACGGATACAAAAAAGACTGCTAATTTTTTAGATGGGCTGAAAAAATACGTTGTTGTTGTTGATACATTACCTACTATGAATAGTTGGGATATTTTAGATGAAATAGAAACTTTTATGGGTTATCAATGCCAAAAAGCTACCATCAATTATAAAAATGAAAAGTACACAGCTTGGTTTACTACAAAGTTGCCGTATAATGCTGGCCCTCGTGATTTTAGAGGCTTACCAGGTTTAATACTAAAAGTAAGTAACCCAAACCAAACTTATGGTTATGAAGCCATAGAAATACTAACACCTTACAAAGGTGTAGTTCCAACCTTTAAAAGTGATGCGCAAACGCTGCCAAGAAAGAGCAGCGAATGGATAACACTTGTAAATGAATCAAACAAAAAATCACGAGAAGCACACGACAACATGATAAAACAAATGGTAAAAGACATAGAAAATGGCAAAAAACCAATAAACTAAATCAATGTTGCGTATTCTCTCACTGCTTATTGTACTTTTTCCAATATTTGCGTTTTCGCAAGTAACCAATAAAAGCATCAATGGTATAGTTGTAAACCCCAAATTAGAACCCATAGCTAATGCCACAGTAAAAATTGTTACAAGCGATACAGATGGTGTTGTCAAAAAATTTGCCTTCACAAATACCGAAGGCAAATTTTTAGTTACAGTACCTACGGTTACTTACCCAATATACTTGCAAATAAGCTTTGTAGGCTACGAAACCTATAATTTGCTAGTAACAGATAGCCTTATAAATGCACCCAAACAATTTATCATTACACCGCTTTCTAAAGAGTTGCCAGAAGTTCATGTAATAGCAGATAGGTCTATTACCAAGCGAGGCGATACCACTAGCTTTAAAGTAGCTGCATTTGCCAAAGGCAACGAAAGCAATATTGCCGATTTACTAAAAAAATTACCCGGCTTTCATATAGATGAAACTGGTAGCATGACTTTTAATGGCAAATATATTTCTGCAGTTTTGGTTGAGGATGATGATTTATTTGGACGTAGCTACGGCAATTTAATAAACAATGCCAGTACAAATGGCTTAGATAAGGTAGAGGTGATAGAACATTATAAAAATACAAGTAAGCTAGAGAGTTCGCTAGTAGGTGGCGACCAAACGGTGGTAAACCTAAAATACAAGAAAATTGGGTTAAGAAATTTTGGCGAAGCACAAATAGGTTACGCACCAAAAAGCAACTTAATAAATGCCAAACTAAGCAATACCACACTGAGTAAAAGGGTAAAAGGTGTAACCTTAGGTAATAAAAACCAAATTGGTTTTATAGCTCAAAAACTATATGGGCTTAGTAGTGAAAATAGTGCATCCTACAACAATAATATACAATACCCTACACGCATAGATAATATTACCACACCAATTGGTATTTACAATTTAGAACCAATGAACATTAATTCTAGCCGAATTTTTGATAATAATAGCCAATTAATCAGTAGTAATTTGCTGATAAAACCAGCAAAAAAAATACTATTCAAAAATAATTATGCCTTTTTGCAGGATAATTTTTTGCAGCGTTATAATAACACTACCACCTATTTAAATACAGTAATTTCTACAATAGTCAACGAACAAAGCAGTATTCAAAAAAAGAACCAATACTTTTTTAGCGAAGGCGAACTATCTTTTAATTGGAACAAACATCACCAAACGAGAGCCTACTATTTTGTAAGAAATAATAACAACCAACATATTGGCAACGGCTTTTTTCAAAATAACCCCTTACAACAGCAAATTAACAATACTACTAAACAGGTAAATGCCATGCTTACACATGTGATGGTTTTAAATGCCACTAGCTACCTTAATCTTAACTATGCTTACCAAAATAGTACAAATAGTAGTAATTATATGTTTAACAATCCACTTTTAGATACGGTATTCAAAATAACCAATGCTAGCAAGCAACTAGTACAAAACCTAGCTTACCATCAAAAAACACATTACATAGGGGCAACATGGTTTAAGAAATTAAAGCGCACCCAAATTAATATTACATATAGCAGTACATTTAAAAACGTAACGCCTACTAGTGATGCATCTGTAGTAGACAACAACAATGCGGCATCACTACTACCCAATGAATTTTTATTAAAGCAACAAATTGATTACAACGAAAACGAACTAGCATTAAATGTAGAAAATGAGTTTAGTAGAAAATTGAAAATCGATGTATCAACCAAAATAAAGCATGTACAATACAACCATGGTGTGTTAGATAATCGCATTACAAACGATAAAACCGTAGTATTGCCAAGTGTAAACGTAGGCTATAATATAACCACTACACAATTTATAATGCTAAATGGCAGTTTAAACGTAGAGTTGCCAAGGCTAGACCAACTAAATAAAGCCTCATATTTTACAGGTATTAACGCTATTTCTAGTGGTACAAATACCGTAAATATACAGCGTGGCTACGAACTAGGTATGTATTACCGATTTTATGACCCGACTGGAAAGAAAATAATTTTGAATATTTCAGCCAACTACAATAAATCACCTAATATTTACAATAGCAATTTTACAGGTAGAGGATTATATGCTTTTTACAATCTAGAGCCATTTTACAATAACAATGTTAATAACTTGTACAGCCAAATTGAAATTGAAAAGAATTTGGTAGCGCTTAAAAGTTGGTTGAAGCTTAAAATCAATCCCAATTATCATCAATCGTTTAGTAATACCAACGATGTACTTACTACAAATACTAGTACATCTGTAAAAACAGAACTTAGGTTTAGCACCAATTGGAACAAATGGTTTAACATCAATACTGCAGTAGCTTATGCTACAAGTAAACAACAATCTATTGTTAAAGGATTATTTGATAATAGTTTTACTAGTCAAGATTGGCTAACGAATACTACAATAGAACTTAAACTGCATAAAAAGTGGTTTTTAGATATTCAGCATGATTATCTTACCAATCAATCATATAATCAGCCACTGCGCCATATACAGTTTTTAGATGTAAAATTTAGATACAACATTAGTACTAAAATGCATGCAAATTTACTATTGCGAAATATGCTTAATACAGATGGGTTTAGTACAAACAATGCTAGTAGTACACAAAACGTGGTTCAAAATTTTGCTTTAACACCATTTGTTGGATTGTTTAGTTTGGGGTATAAATTTTAAAAAATCCCAAAAAATATTTCTTGAAGCCGTTAGGTCGTGGATACTTGCTGGGGTAACTTCTATATACTGTGGTAGTGGAACGGCAGAAGGTCTTCTCAAGCTAATAAATGCAACTTGACGCCATAGTAATGCAGGTTCTTAGTGGCACAAAAGCCTTTATCGGTAAGCCCTTTGGCGTCTTTTCATGCTCTTTTGTGCGAACAGGTTACCACTGGCAAAGAATCACCCAATAGGATTTTAAGGCTATCAGAACTTATCGAAACATGGCTCATAAAATCAATAAGGAGGATAGGAAAGGCATCACATAAGTTGTTCAATTGGGCATTAAATGCTTGATACGATAGCAGCAAAGGAAACCAAGAAAACCAATGATTTTTTATGTGTTTGCGAATATATACATATTTAATATTATATATTCATTCATAAGCAACACAAAAAAGATAAATAGTTATCAACGCTTCATCTGTAATAATTCCTTGTTGCTGACGGCTGTTGCTATGGCGTTGTGCTTTATATTTTTCACAGACGTGGAAGTAAATTTTTAATAGATTATTTATTTGTGTTAAATTAAATAACACTATTAAAACAGGTAACAAAATATTTACTCCCCATAACTTAAAGCCATATCGATATTTTCCCAAGCATTAAAAGGCTTAAATACTGCATCATCAACCAATACGCAACCTACAGTTATGTAATTACAAAAAGTACTACCGAAAATATTGGTAACCGCAGTATCAGAAGCATCTAAGCCGCTAGCAATTTTTATTAAGCCATTGGTAGGTATCATTCTAGTTGCGTCAAAAAATAGCCACTTACCATTAATAAAGGCTTCAAAACAAGCATGAAAATCTGCTGGCTGCAATTGATAGGCATAACCAGTAAAATATCGTGCAGGTATACCACTTGCACGGCATAATGCAATGCCTAAATGGGCAAAATCTCTACAAACCCCTGCCCTTTCACTCATGGTATCTATGGCAGACGTGTAGGAAGTACTACTACCTAGCAAGTACTCAATATTATAATAAATCCAATCACAAATACTTACCACTTTTGCATAATCACCTACCAAATTGCCAAACATTTGGCTAGCAAAACGTTGCAACTTATCGCTTTGGCAGTACCTACTTGGAAATAAATAAGGCAATACTTCTGGCTGAATATTACTTAATGCAGTAAAAGCATCAGTGTGTTGCTCGTCTATTAATTGATGATGCGTAGTTACAGTAGCACTGTACGTTACAATAAAATCTTGCGGCTCTTTAATAGTAGTACGTATAAATCTAATACCCAATGGCGATACCAAAGTTTCTAATTCGCAAGCGATATTGGTGGTTAATTGCTCTTCAATAATCGTTTGTCCGTTGTTTTGTGCCGCTTCTATATTAAACAAAAAGGTACTTGGCATATACACTTTGTAACTTAATTCGCTAAACACTTTAAACGTCATAATTCTTTTTTATTAACCCATTTTACCCAACATGTATTAACATTAGGTACTACACAATGGCTGAAATTAGCCTTTAATTAGTTGATTATGAAATTAAGTTTTAAAACTACATATTTATAATACTACTATACTATTGGCATAGCCAAAACACTACATTTGCAACAAACAAACGTTAGTTTTTATGTGGCTGAACAATGTACTAGAAACAATAGGCAATACGCCATTAATTAAGTTAAATAAAATTACCAAAGATATTCCTGCAACTGTTTTGGCTAAGGTTGACTATTTCAACCCGGGCAATTCTATTAAAGACCGGATGGCTTTAAAAATGGTAGAAGTAGCCGAGCAAGAAGGCAAATTGAAGCCCGGCGGCACTATTATAGAAGGTACAAGCGGCAATACTGGTATGGGTTTAGCGCTTGCAGCTTGTGTAAAAGGTTACAAATGCATTTTTGTAACCACTGATAAACAAAGCAAAGAAAAAGCTGACATTTTAAAAGCTGTAGGTGCTGAAGTAATTGTATGCCCAACCAATGTGTTGCCTGAAGACCCACGTAGTTATTACAGTGTTGCTAAGCGTTTGGGTAAAGAAGTGCCCAATAGTATGTACATGAATCAGTACGATAACCTTGCTAATAGACAAGCGCATTACGAAAGCACTGGCCCTGAAATATGGGCACAAACTGAGGGTAAAATTACACACCTTGTGTGTACTGCTGGCACTGGCGGCACTATTACTGGTACGGCTATGTATTTAAAAGAAAAAAATCCCAATATCAAAATATGGGCGGTAGATGTGTATGGCTCGTTGCTGACCAATTATTTTAAAACAGGCAATATAGATATGGGCTTTGTTCACCCATATATTTCTGAAGGTTTTGGTGAAGATTTTGTACCGCAGAACTACGATATGAGCGTGATAGACGAGTTTGTACAAGTTACTGATAAAGACGGTGCAGTAATGGCTAGAAAAATAGCCAAAGAAGAAGGTTTGTTTTGTGGTTATAGCGCTGGTAGCTGTATTCAAGGCTTAATGCAGTTGAAAGCTAGCCTTACTAAAGACGATGTGGTGGTGTGTATTTTTCACGACCATGGCAGCCGTTATGTAGGTAAAATATATAACGACCAATGGATGATGGAAAGAGGCTTTTTAGAAGTAAAAACCTTTAAAGACATTGTAAGCGGTCGTGCTGGACAAAAATTAATTACCGTAGAACCTTCTAATACAGTTTCTGAAGCCGTTGAATTGATGAAGAAATATGATATTGAACAAATACCAGTATTGCGCAATAATGAGCTTGTAGGCAGTTTAAGTGAAGGCGGTTTGTTTCAGAAAATATTTAGCAACCCAGAACTTAAAAACGCCACAGTTGAAAGTGTGATGGAAGCAGCACCTGCCATTGTAGATTTTTTAACGCCTGTAGAAAAACTTGGCAGCTTAATTACCAAAGAAAACGGTGCAGTATTAGCCAAAGATGATAGTGGTAACTACCACATTGTTACCAAATACGATGTGATACATAGCTTGGCTAAGTAAGAGTGATTGGGTTATCGCAGATTTCGCTGATGACGCAGAATTTATTTTAGATTATTTGTAAAAAAGAACTAGGTATCTATGGAAAAGGCAAAATAATGCGTCTTAAATTTTAGCCGATACTATTTGCAAATGATGAAAGAAAGTTAACATGTTTTAATATTATAAAATACAATTTAACTCTCCTTAAATTACCAGCGTAATATGCGCTATAGTTACGAAAAATAAAGCCACCTTTGGCAGCAACCAAAACCTCCTTTTTTTTTGCCATTGGCAAAATGACACCTTGAAATAGTAGATAATAGTACAGGTATAGATATTTTCCATATTGCTTTTTCTTGCCAATACGAAGACTTTAATGCTAAGTGAGTTTTAAAGCAACTTTTACATAAACAAAGCTTCTTTATCTTATGTTCTACAACTTATCAGGCGACCTTGTTATTTTTGAACCTAAAAATACAGCAGTTTGAAAACAGTATTAATAATAGATGACGAAGACAAATTGCGTGGCTTACTTGCTAGAATCATTAAGGCAGAAGGTTTTGACGTAGTAGAAGCTGCCAACCTTAAGGATGGCCAAAAGCAATTGGCACAAAAGCCTATAGACGTAATACTGTGCGATGTAAAACTGCCCGATGGTAATGGCGTAGAATTTATTGCTACCATTAAGCCCAAATATCCAAGTGTAGAAGTGATACTGCTAACTGCCTACGGTAATATTGCCGATGGTGTACAAGCCATGCGTAATGGCGCTTTTGACTATATTATTAAAGGCGATGACAACCATAAAATTATTCCGCTGGTAAATAGAGCGCTTGAAAAAGCCACCCTACAAAAACGCATACAACAGCTTGAAGAACAAGTGGGTAAGCGCTATGGCTTTGACAGTATTTTAGGTGAAGCCACCATGATACAAGACGCCATTAACCTAGCCAAACGTGTTGCACCTACCGAAGCCACCGTTTTATTATTAGGCGAAACTGGTACGGGTAAAGAAGTATTTGCACAAGCCATACACAATGGCAGCAAGCGAGCAGGCAAGCCTTTTATGGCGTTAAACTGTAGTGCTTTTGGCAAAGAATTGCTTGAGAGCGAAATATTTGGCCACAAAGCAGGTGCTTTTACTGGTGCTGTAAAAGATAAAAAGGGTTTAATTGAAGAAGCAAGCACAGGCACTTTGTTTTTAGATGAGATAGGCGAAATGCACATTGACCTACAAAGCAAGCTACTACGTGTACTAGAAACGAGCGAGTTTATAAAAGTAGGCGATACAAAACCCACTAAAGTAAGTGT
>JAAFHG010000239.1 GCA_013297585.1 Chitinophagales bacterium | reverse complement strand
GATTTACGATTTCAACACTCATCATGTTTTGATAGTGATTTGTTAATTCTTCTATACGCTGTGCATCCTTCATTAGATTAAATGAAAAAATAAATGGATTAATTAAAATATTGGATTAAATAATATTGAGGAAATATCGTTTGACTTATGAATTTAAAATGTAACTAACTAATTTTTAGAATTGTTATTTTTTACCAAAACCAGTCGTCTACTTGGTCAGATTCGTTAAGGTACTCCATCGCTGCTGTGCAGAGGGAATGCCCCATAGCTATTTTAGAACCTGATATCATTTCATCTTTTACTTTTAATTCTTTGTATTCGTAAATTGAGAGTTCATAAATTTGCATGAAATCCAATTGCCTTTCCAATCGTAGATGCTTTATGTAATTGGAAGAATGAGTTGAAAGCTTTTGTGTGAAAAAATCATGTAGGACTTGCATAAAAAAAGGGTATTGAGATTTAAAAGTAAAAAATAATTTAAGTATTTGGCGTGATTTTTTGCATAACAGACACACCAAAATATAAACAATAGTATAAATAATAACAATCACAAAAGTGGGAATTATTTTAAAAGTAAAATACAGTTCAATTTCAGGAACAGTAAGTAGATTAATCCATCTTCCCAACGATTGAAACACTACAATTCCTATTAGAAGTGATAAAATTTCTTTAATGTACTGGTATTTAATAAACGGTTTTAAACAAATATTAATAAATAGGGTAGCAATAAATAAAGTAGCAAAACTTAGCAATGTATAGCAAAGCCATTTTAGTTTATAGTTTTCAAATACTTGACTACTTCTTGTAATATGGTCGTAGTAGTCTATAGCAGTTAAGAGTAACCCTAAGACAAACCAAATTAAGAGATAGCTTCTTTTTGAAATAGGTGTTTTACCTTTCAATGATTAGTTTTTCTGATGTGATTAATTTTTCATTGCTTTTCAAAATCACATTATACATCCCACTTTGCAACTGACTTGTATTGACGGTGGTTTTAAAATTTGATTTTGGTTTTTGAGAATATACTTTTTTTCCTAGCAAGTCGTAGATTATAATTTCCGCGTTGGTTATGCTTTCGCGTATTGTAATATTTAATTGATTACTCGCAGGGTTTGGGAAAATTGACAATCCTCCTTTTAAATTATTAATTATTACTTTTTCATTAAACAACAAATTTGCCCCACAGGTATCTCCCCATTTAGCGATGAACATATCAGTTTTACCTCCTATGGCATTAAAAGTAGTTCCTGCAACAACTATGTCTTGGGGAAATTGTCCACCTATGTAAACCTGTCCATTTTTATCAGAATGTATCGCACTTACTTGTGAGAAATTTGGAGGATTACTATTGACTGTAATTAAAGTATCTAGTTTTAAGTATTGTCCGTTATTTGGATCTATTTCAGCAATGTAATAATTAGAAACTGCATTAAAGGGATTTGGTTTATATAAATTAAAAATTCCCTTTTGTAATCTTCCGCGGTAAGGGTTAGATTGAATTAATTTTTTACCCGTATAAGTAAATCCATAACTATAAAAATCACCTGCTCCACCATAATTATATTCTTCGGTATGCCATAAATGATTTCCGTTGGAATCAATCTTACACATAGTTTCGGAATAACCTGCCATTAATGTTGGGCTATTATTTGCATTTTTATTCGTATCATTAATTATTTGAATATTTGCGATTGTTACAGTATCATTTACTAAAATATAAGCACCTGCTAGAAAATAAACATTACCATTATCATCTGTGGAAATTCTATCTCTCAAACGTACATCGCTCGTAACTTGTGGATTTGTTGGATTATTAAGACCATTTGTATCAGGAAATTGACTTACCCACAATTGATTGCCCTGCATATCGAAAGCACAAATTGCGCTATGCCCTTGAATGGGGATTGTGCCAACCGTGTCTTTTCCAAAATAATAATTTAATTCTGAGCTTGATAAATAAAATCTTGTTTGATTTTTTGGAACATGTAATTTTAACTCATATAATGGTTTTGTAATAAAAGTACCAGTAGTAATATTGCCCTGACTATCAAATTTCAAAAGATAAATTCCATTTTTTGGAGTAATAAAATTATTTATGAAAGTTTTATTTCCTAGCAAACCTGCAAGACAGTAAAAAGTACCATCAGGCATAACAGCTAAATCAATTCCATCTCCTTTGCCGCTTGAAGCTGTATCGGTTTCAGGATTCTTATACCATTGAAAAATACCTGCACTATCATATTTTATTAGCCACCATCTTTTTTGATAAACAGCAGATGGATTTAAAAAAGTAGTATCAGTATCAATATTAAAACCAAACAAACCATCATCATAGCCCACAATTTGTGCGTATGTATTGCCTAAACTATCCACACCAAATCCAGTAAAACCATCTTGAAAAATATCATTACCAATAACTTTAGTCCAAAGGTGTGTGCCATTACAAGTAAACTTAGAAATCATACAATCTTCATTCCCATTTGCACCTATTACAGTATCTCCCCCTATCTTAGTGCCTCCTCCAAAACCTACCCAAGCTACGTATAAATTTCCTTTAGCATCTGTTCCCATTTTATAAACAGATTCGTTTGCTAAAGATGAACCAAAGTTATCGCTACCGCCGCCGCCGCTTTGACCCCATTGCCATGTCTGCGACATTAAAGATTCAAGATTCAAGATTGAAAGAAAAAGTAAGATGGTAATTTTCAGTTTCATGGTCATTTTATTTTTAGTATTTAAAAATCCTCCAAACCAATTGTATTGGTTCGGAGGATTAAGTTACAGATTATTTTTTGAAAATTAAAATCTTTAGTACTTATCAAAACCAGTTCTAATGTAAAATACTTAGTTTTTTAGATTCTAATTTTCTGCCATTTTCATAGATAGATACTTCGTACATCCCGTTGCTCCAATCCGCTGTTGAAATACTAAAATGATTTTCGCCATCTATTGCTTTTTGTTCCCATACTACTTTGCCACTCAATTGCGCAATTCTAATTTGTCTTTTATTGGTGGTACTTATAATGCTTACACTTATGTTTTCATGCGCAGGATTAGGACTAATTAATATACTGTGCCCTGAGTTTATCGAAAGGTCAAAGGCTGCTCTTACTTGTGTTGCTATAATTCCTTCATCACTCGCATTTGTACTTGCATTTATGTTTAAAACTTTACCTGCTGTGAAAGCAATTCCGCAATTGGGGAAGGCAGATAAATTGCTTGTGAAATTACAATAGGCTGAATTTGCTAGAACAGGATAGTTACTGGTTTTAAATTTTATGGTAGTAAACGCCGCATTTGGTTTTGGCACAAAATAATAGGCTACAGTTGTAAAGCCACTTACTGCCGTGATGCCGCCTGATACTGGTGTTACTGGAAAGATAGTACCATCCAAACTGCTTAAATGGATAACTTGTGCTGTTCCAGGATTATTGAAGACCACATTAAAGCGCATTACGCATGTTCCATTTGGCAAAGTAAGGGAAGTTGCCCCGCTTAACTGCGGTGTAGTGGTGACAATACAAGCTGGCGCACATTCTTTACTGCTTAAACTTAATATTTTGGAAAAACGCTGACACCAAGGCGTAGTATTAAAATAACTTGTAACTGCCAAAGCATAAGCCCCATCACTTGTAAGCGTGTATGGATTTACTAAAGATGGATTGGTAGTAGCCGCCAAAATGGTAGCTGAAGTATTTGGATTATAAAATGTCCAGTTCACAAACTTTGGCAATGGCACGGTCATTTTTAAAGCCGAATTAAAATATTCCTCTTCACATACTTCATGACAGCCTGATGGTAAAGTCCAAAGATAAGCTTCAGGGTCTTTTGGGATATTGATAGTACTAGAGGATTTACAGCCTGTAGCGGTGCTTGTAAAATAGCATTTGTAAACGCCACCAGTATTGACTGTGATATTAGCCCCACCCATAAAATTGCTCCAGTTGTAAGTGCCTGTTGCGGTATTAGTAGCTGTTAAATTTGCGGTATACAAATTACAATTAGCCATCGTCGCATTGAGTGTGGAACTTGGCGGTGTTGGATTTACGATAATACTATAATCTGCCGAAGTCCGCGAACAAGTTAATGCGCCTGTAGTAACAGAAATTACCAATTGATAAATAACAGTACCTGCGGTATTGATAGCCGCAACATTTAAACTAGGATTCGTACCTGTTTGCACCGTTGTATAGATGGCGCCATTTTTCTTTTTCCAAGTATATACGATGCTAGGAATAGGGCCTGCATAGCCATCCAATTTAAAGTCTTCACCGATACAAACCTCTGATTTACCATAAATAACTGGGTCTGGTGTTTCATTAAAATTAACAGGTGTGTAGTTCGTTAATTTTTTACAACCATTGGTATGTGTAAGAATTACGCCATAGCCTGCCGACTGGAACACATTAAAACTTGCACCTGCTGGGGCGGCTAAATTTAAACTGATTAAAACATTGTTTGGTTGCTTTACCCATTGATAATTTGTTATTGGAGTTGGCGAAAGTATCGGCACACTTGTATAATTCAATGCAACTGCACTTCCAATACATTGTGGATTTGGTAAAGCAGATGGCGTTGTAATATTTGCACTATTATCAAACGGATTAGCTAGAATCGTTTTTGAGGTATTGGCAATTGCCGAACAGCCGATTAGATTTTTTACTGTTAAATTTATTTGCACGGTTGGACTAGATGCGGATACATATTCCTTAACTGAATTAAATAATGTACTTGAACCTTGACCATTTCCCGAAATAGTTCCATAATCCCATAAATACGTCGCGCCACCAGTACTGGTATTATTAAAAGTAATTGGCGTATTTACACAAACGCTACTCGCACTTGGACTAGAAGTAAAACTCGCCGTTGGGAATACAGGTGCATTTACATTAGGCACTACGATACTGCAAGCACCCTGCGCGCCATTAATAGTTAAGCGAATAAAATAGATTTGCCCTGCGGCTACATTTATAAAGCTGGCTTGCCCTGTGGCGTTGCCTAAAACGGTTTGTACAACTACGCTGCTTGCATTTAACAGTTCATAAGTAAAGGATGTAATAGGCGTAGTTGGATAAAAGGTAGAAGTACTCGTTAAATTAATCGTGTAGTTACCACTTGCACATACTAAACTATGGGTGAATTTAGGAATGTAAGGCACTAAGATTGATTTTGAATCTTTATAAAAACATTTACCATTAGGTACACCCACTTCGGGGATATTCATATCTACATTTACCACATATAGCCCTGCGTTTGCAACTATGTAATTGGCTGTGCTTGCAGCGACAGGATTAATGATAACATTAGAAGGTGAGCCGATGAGTGTATTATTTAAAAATGTAATACCACTTGGTAGATTCGAATTCCCACCTACAAAATTAAAACTTAAATTGGCATTGATAGTACCACAGCTGTTGCTAGTTGTTAATACTGGCTGATACGCACCTGAACAAGGTGTACCGCCTGTCAAACAATTGTCAATAATTCTTACTGTGTTAGAGAAATCCGAACATCCATTCGCCCCCACTAGCTGACAAATATAAATCCCTGCCGAACTTGGACTATTAGGTGGTGTGTAATTAAAGTTGGAAGCCCCTACAATTGGTGCGCCGCCAAAAAACCAGTTGTAAGTAACCGCACCACTCGTGTTTTGAGAAGCAGTAAGCGTTTGGGCAAAAGAGGTATTACAATCTACTAATATATCTGCTACAGGATTTAATACCGCGTCGGGTGTAGGTAATACATTTACAATGGTATTGATAACAGTATTAGCACTTGGACAACCATTGATATTGGACAATTGTATCACGACGTTGTTAATAGCGGTGCTTGACAAAGAATTGGAATAAGTCATAGGCAGAATAGAACCAAATGGAATGCCAGTTGAAGTAGTACCATTGCCATAATCAATGGTTGCAGTTGCAGAAGTGATACCCGTAATATTAAAGGCAATTGGAATATTACCACAAGTGGTTAAACTCCCTGCTGTAGATGCAGGAACAGTAGTCAATACAGGTGCACCACCATTGATAGTAATTGGTAAAGAATTAATTTGCGCTCCCACAGTATTACATGATTTTATTTTTACACCGAGTGTTACTATACTTCCTAATGCTGCATTGTTCCATTGGATTTGAATAAACTGTGTGCCTTGTCCTGAAACAATACTACCAATACTCGAAGGGCTTATCGTCCATTGGTAATCTTCTCCATTAGCAAAATCAACCCCATAATATTTTAATGGTGTAGTTGAGTTAGAACATTGGCTTT
>JAAFHG010000677.1 GCA_013297585.1 Chitinophagales bacterium | reverse complement strand
CAATTAGTGAAAGTGCTTTGTTCTGGAGAGCCAGAATCGCTAATTGCTCCCAATAATAACCACTGTTTGCCATCATATATTCTTGGGCGTTTAAATGTAAGATCCGCTACTATATCGCCTAATTGAGGATTAGGCAATAAAAGTATTTGCTCGTAGGTTAGTTTATTAAGACTACCTTGCGGTGCTGGATTGATGCCTGTGGGTGTAATAGTTATATTTTGTCCAAACCCACAAACACTCACAAAAAGTAATAAAAAAAGTACATTGTAAAACCGTTTCATTTTCTTTTAAATTTCTTCTTTTGTTTTCTATTAATAGCCTCAAAATTATCATAAGAAAAACTTAGGGCTTTACCGTTTTTATCGTAAACTTGACTTATGGTACAATGTGGACCATCATAAGTATGTGTTACTCTTACCGTATCTTTTCTCTGCTCACTTACCTCATTGTACTTATTAAACGGTACTCCGCTCTGTGCATGGCTACTAAACGCCATACTGACCATAAAAAATAAAGTATACACATATCTTTCATTTTCTGTTTGATTTATAATATTCTGATAATCAGAAACTTATACTGATTCAACTTTAACACAATGGCTTGCTGGTGAAAACGCCAACAAGGGCTTAAAAAAGTTTATAGGTTGTAGATGAATTATTATATTTGTGAAATTATTTCGAGCTATTATTCTATGATTAATATTTTTCAATGAATTAGAAATTTTAATAGCCCCTACCAAATGTTACTAACCAATTTAGTGCAGCAACCTTTTCAGCACCTTCATAATTATTATTAATATAATTCTCTACTTCCATCATTGTATTTCCTACAAAAAATGCAGGGTGCAAACGAGCTAAATCTTTTATTTTCTTATCAATATACTTTTTGGGATTATTATAGAAACTTGAAATTGCAGAGTAAGCGGATTTAATTTTATTGTAAATTTTATAACTTTGAGCTAGCGTTTGGTCACCAACATTAACAATTAAATCGAGAATTGCTGTTTTATTTATTATAATGTCATTATTTTCATTTAGAGTTATGGGTAATGAAATATCTGTCAATCCATATCTTGACCAAATTTGTTCAGAATAAGCCAACACACTTTGCATCAAATTACTTTTTAGTATTTGACCGCCTTCTGCATTTAAAGAACTTAAACCTAACGGATCTATTTTCATTATCCCATTATTCCCAGCATAAGGATACAAATTCGTACTCCAAATAGGGTCTTCTGAATTAAATCGTCCTGTGGTGGGGTCGTAGTATCTGGCTCTCATATAGGTAAGGTCGAGGGTTTCGTACATGATACCATACGCACCCACATATCTAAATGGGTTGGGGTCGGCTTCTTGTTTGTTGGTTTCGTTGCCAAACTCATCGTATTGGTATTTGTGGGTAATGGCTTGGCTGGCGTTAGTCATCGCTATGGTGCTACCTCTAAAATCAGCGTGGTAATAGTGTATTGTGCCATCGCTTTTTATGCGGGCTACCAATCCCAAGCCATGTATGTAATAGTTTTGTACTACATTGCTGGCATCGGTTTCTGCCAATATGTTGGCTATTTCACCATTGATATCTAACACATAACGGGTTTCTGTACCATTTCGGGTTACGCTTCGGCGGTTGCCGAGGGCATCATAAATGGCACTCATCGTTAAGCCGTTGCCTGTGTAACTGGTTAGGTTATCTTCAATATCATGGATTAAATTATTGCCAAAGCCTTTATTGTTTACATTACCATCACCATCGTAGCCGTACGTTTGGGTAGATGAGGTACTGCCCGTAGTGGTACTGGCAGTCATTACTCTATTCAATGGGAGTAGTGGTACTGGCAGTCATTACTCTATTCAATGGGTTTACGGTAAAGGTAGTAGTTTTGGCAGTTGGCAGTGGTACAGTCGGGAAAGGGTGCGTTTCGTTTTCGCTCAAATGGTTACCCAAATTATCCATCGTATAGGCAGAGGCAAAAATGGTTGAGCCTGTGCCATTGTTTGTTTTAATGTCCAAGCTGTTCGGTCTGCCAGCGTTGTCGTAGCCCATTGCCGTTTTTACACTATTCCCATACACTATATTATCCAATCGGCTACCCACATAATTGT
>JAAFHG010000352.1 GCA_013297585.1 Chitinophagales bacterium | reverse complement strand
TGGCTTGTTCATGCTTTCAAGTGCAAACCATGTACTGTTTACATTGGTAGCTTTACTATCGTTAATAAACTCTACACCGCGTACCGATGCTACAAATTCATTACGATGTTCTAAACTTTGAAAGTCGGCAACGGCTTCCCTAATCTTTTCTTTTCTGATACCGATTGTGGTTGCTGCAATACCTGCTGCCATTGTGTTGTAGTTATTGTGCTTACCTTTTAAAGCAAAGTCGTAGATGCTCATGCTTACGCGTTCTTCTTGTATGCGTAGCATCATTTGATCGCCTTTAATGTAGCCGCCTTTTTTGATTTCGTGTTTCATTGAGAATGGTAGTGGGTTAGTATGAATGGTTAGTGTATTTAGTCTGTTAAGTATTACTTCGTCATCATCACAATAAATAAAGTAATCGTCTGCTGTTTGATTTTCAATTATTCTAAACTTACTATTGATATAATTTTCAAATTGGTAATCGTATCTATCTAAATGGTCTTCTGTTATGTTTAATAGTATTGCTACATCTGGCTTAAAAGTGTCTATATCATCTAACTGAAACGAACTAATTTCTGCCACATAATAAGGCTTCGGGTCTTCAGCTATTTGCTTAGCAAACGAGTAACCTATGTTGCCTACCAATGCTGCATCTAAACCAGCTACAATGCAGATATGATGTATTAAAGCGGTTGTTGTGCTTTTACCATTGCTACCTGTAATCGCAATAATTTTCGCATCGCCTTTAAACCGGTAAGCCAATTCAATTTCACTAATCACTTTAATACCCTTAGCCCTTATCGCTTTCATCATCTCATTCTTCTCAGGTATACCAGGGCTTTTCACTATTTCATCTGCTGCAAGAACAATGTCACTTGTATGTAGGCCTTCTTCAAATGCAATACCATTAACCACAAGCTCTTGCTTATATGCAGCTTTCAGCAAACCACCATCGCTTAAAAAAACATCATAGCCTTGCTGCTTGCCAAGCAAGGCAGCACCAACACCGCTTTCGCCCCCACCAAGTATGACTAGGCGATGCACAGAACTTCCAATGCCCCCAACCCCTGAAGGGGAGCGTTGAAAACCATTAGTATTTAGAAAACCGTTACTCATATTTATCATTTTTAGCCCCCTTTAGGGTCGGGGCTGCCTACCTAATCTTAAGCGTTACAATACTTGCAACAACTAGCAATACTGTAATAATCCAAAATCTGATAGCAATTTTATTTTCGTGAAAACCTTTCTTTTGATAGTGGTGGTGAAGTGGGCTCATTAAGAAAACTCTTCTGCCTTCACCGTATTTTTTCTTCGTGTATTTAAAGTAGCTCACTTGAATAATCACACTTAAATTCTCTACCAAAAACACACCACAGAAAATAGGTATCAACCATTCTTTACGTACAATAATGGCAAGCGAAGCGATGATACCACCTAAAGCCAAGCTACCGGTATCGCCCATGAAAACCTGCGCTGGATAAGCATTGTACCATAAAAAGCCAATACACGCACCAACAAATGCACCAACAAAAATGGATAGCTCACCAAGATTTGGTATATACATCACATTGAAGTAATCGGCAAAAATGTAGTTACCACTTACATACACAAACACACCGATACAGATACCTATGATTGCACTTACACCTGCTGCTAAACCATCAAGCCCATCGGTTAAGTTGGCACCATTTGACACAGCAGTTATAATCAACGTAACAATGATGATATAGACAATCCAAGTATAATCTTCAGCCCCTTTACCCATCCAAGTAATTAACTTACTATAATTAAACTCATGATTTTTTACAAATGGTATTGTAGTAATTGGCGTCTTCACTTTTACAAATCGTTTCTCAATACCATTAATTTTTCTAACAATAATATTAGAATCCTTTGCTAATTTTTCACCTCTTTGCAATTGTGCTTGTGGTGATGTAAACACTTCTCTTTCAACCGTTACAGCATTACTAAAGTAGAGCGTTGTACCAATGATAATTCCTAAGCCAACCTGACCAATGATCTTAGAAATACCAGCCAAACCATCACTATCTTTTTTCTTATAAGCCTCACCTTTTGCTTTAGCAGCCTGCCTTGCACGTATTTTAAACAAGTCGTCTAAAAAACCTATAACACCTAGCCAAACTGTACACAATACCATTAAGCGGATATACACTTTATCTAGATTAGCAAATAACAATGTTGGTATTAAAATGCTTAACAAAATAATGATACCACCCATAGTAGGTGTACCTTTCTTCTGTGCTTGACCTTCTAAACCTAAGTCTCTAACGCTTTCGCCTATTTGTTTTTTTTGTAGCAATAAAATAATACGCTTACCATATACTGTTGCAATAATTAAAGACAACAATACAGCCATCGCTATGCGAAACGTTAAGAACTGAAATAACCCTGAACCAGGAATTTCAAAGTGCTTATCTAGCCATGTAAATAAATGATATAACATAATAATAGTTGTTAGTTGATTGTTGTTAGTTGACAGTAATAAACTTCCATTCTGTCAACTAGCATCTTACATCTGTCATCTTATTTTTCAAGTAATTCAAACATTTCTCTTAACACTTTCTTATCGTCAAAAGGATGTTTTACACCGTTAATATCTTGATACTTTTCGTGTCCTTTTCCAGCTACCAAAATGATATCTTCTTCTCGTGCCAAACTCACAGCCGTTTTAATAGCTTCCTTCCTATCAGCTATCGTTAGCGACTTTCTTCTACCAGCACTATCTAATCCTTGTTCCATATCAGCCAAAATAGCAGCAGCATCTTCAGTTCTAGGATTATCGCTTGTAAGTATTACTTTATCGCTAAAAGCACAAGCCGCTTGTGCCATTATTGGTCGCTTGGTTTTATCTCTATCACCACCACAGCCCACTACTGTAATTACTTGTTCATGCCCTTTGCGAAGCTTTTTAATAGTAGCCAATACATTCTCTAAAGCATCTGGTGTGTGTGCATAATCGACAATACCAATTATCAGTTGCTTACTAATAACATAATCGAAACGACCTTCTGCACCAGTAAGCATACTTAATGCAGTAAGCACTTCATATTTATCTTCACCTAAGCAAACGGCTGCACCATACACTGCTAACAAATTGTAAGCGTTAAACTCACCAATCAATCTAAAATGCACTTCCATTTCATTAACGGTCATTTGTAAGCCAGTTAATGCGTTGTCTAATATTCTACCTTTAAAATCAGCCATTGTTTTAAGGCTGTAGAAATACTTTTTTGCATGGGTATTTTGCAACATCACTTCGCCACGCTTATCATCTGCATTGCTTATTGCAAAAGCATTTGAGGGCAAATCATCAAAGAATTTTTTCTTAACCTTAATGTATTCATCAAAGGTCTTGTGATAGTCTAAATGGTCGTGTGTGATATTGCTAAACAAACCACCTGTAAAACATAAACCAGTAATACGATGCTGATGAATAGCATGGCTACTGCATTCTATAAACACATGCGAACAACCTTGCTCAACCATCTGATGCAACAAAGCATTCAAGCTTACCGCATCTGGTGTTGTGTGTGTAGCTGGTATCACTTCATTTGCAATTTGATTTTGTACGGTGCTTATCAAACCACATTTATAACCTAACTGTGTAAATAATTTAAAGAGCACAGTTGCTATAGTCGTTTTACCATTAGTACCTGTAACGCCTACTAGCTTTATTTTCAACGATGGTTCTTCGTAAAAATTATTAGCCATAAAAGCGACAGCTTCATTGGTATTTTTTACCTGTATATATGTGATACCATCTACTACTGTTTCAGGCATTATTTCACAAATAATCGCTACTGCACCAAGGCTAACCGCTTTCTCTATATAAGCATGACCATCGCTCTGTAAGCCTTTGATAGCAACAAATACAGAACCTGCAACTATCTTACGACTATCAATAACAATAGCAGACACTTGAATATTAGTAGCACCTTGCACTTGCTGCAAATGCACCTTGTATAGTATGTCTTGTAACGTTTGCATTAATTAAGTTCTATGTTTAAAATTTGTCCTTTTGCGTACGATTGACCAGGTAATATAGATTGATTTATAACTCTTCCTTTTCCTTTAGCACTCACCTTTAATCCAATATTTTCACACAATACCACTACATCTTTTAAACCCATACCTTTTAGTTGTGGCATTGTTTTCACATCTACA
>JAAFHG010000105.1 GCA_013297585.1 Chitinophagales bacterium | reverse complement strand
GGTTTAAATTTTCAGATACGGCTAATAGCGGTAAGCCGTCTTTTTCACCAGTGTATGAGATATTATTCAAACAACGCAATGGGCAATTGACAACTGCACAGACCAACAGCCAAATTGATGCTTTACGGAACGTGGATTTGCGTGACCAGTTTGAAAGGTATTTATACAAGCAGTCTTTGAACCAGCAATATGCCATTAACCTGCGTGGTGGCAACAACAATATGTCATACCTGTTTTCAGCAGGTTATGATAAGAACAGCAGCGAACTTAATGCAGGTTATAGCAGGTTTAACCTACGGTTACAGAACACGTATCAACCCATAAAGAATCTGCAATTTTCAACGGGTGTTTACTACACACAAAGCAAGAGCACTAGTGGACGGCCAGCATACGGAAGCATTACCACTTCCAACGGTAATTTACCACCTTATACTTTATTGGCAGATGATAATGGCAATGCCCTACCAGTAACAAGAGGGTTCAGGAAAAGCTATACCGATACTGCTGGTGGCGGCAAATTATTGAACTGGGACTATTACCCGTTGGAAGATTATAAACATACCATCGCAACCACAACTACCAATGATATTATTCTGAACCTTGGTATCAATTATGCGGTATCAAAAAGTTTCAGCGTTGACCTTAAGTACCAATATGAAAAGCAACAGGTAGCATTAGAGAACCTAAACGATGTGCAGAGTTATTTTACCCGTAACCTCATTAACCAATACAGCCAATTAAACAGAACAACAGGTGTTGTTACCTATAAAATACCTGTTGGTGGCATATTGGACATATCAAGGAATACATTGTCATCACACAATGCAAGGGGGCAATTGAATTTCAATAAGCAATGGCAAAAACATGCTGTAACTGCCATTGCAGGTGCTGAAATAAGGGAATCGAATACCATCAGCAATGCTTACAGGACTTATGGATATGACCCAGATATATTGACTTCTTCGAGTGTTGATTTTGCCAATACCTATCCAAGTTTTGTTACGGGCAGCAATAGCTTCATCCCCAACAATTCAGGCTTTTCAAACACTTTGAACCGCTTCGTATCTGTATATAGCAATGCAGCTTATACTTATGCCCAGAAATACACATTATCGCTAAGTGGCAGAAGGGATGCTTCCAATTTATTTGGTGTAAATACCAATGAAAAATGGAACCCGTTATGGTCGGTTGGTGGTGGATGGCTATTATCCAAAGAACCTTTTTATAAATTAACGGCATTGCCCTATTTAAAGTTGAGGGCAACGTATGGTATAAGTGGCAATGTTGACCAGAGCAAAAGTGCAGTTACCACCATTACCTATTCTTCCAACTCGCCTTATACCTTGTCGCCCTATGCCATTATTTCTAGGAACGCCAACCCAGAACTGAAATGGGAAAAAGTAAAGCTGATGAACTTTGGTTTGGATTTCAGGACTAAAAATGAAAGGGTCATCGGCAGCATTGAATATTATATCAAGAATGCTAGGGATCTTTTTGGTCCTTCGCCTATTGACATTACAACTGGTATATCATCTGGCATAATTACAAAAAATGTTGCCTCCATGAAAGGCAATGGGATTGATGTTGAGTTAAATACTTTGAACACCAATGGTATTATCAAATGGCAGTCCAATATCAATTTTACTTGGTACAAAGACCAGATAACCGACTATTACAATCCATCTCTACAAGGCAGCAGTTTTATCAGTGGCACGGTGCCAAATTCATTGGGTACAGTCGGCAAGCCAGTCTATTCCATATTTTCTTACCAATGGGCAGGGCTTGACCCAGCTACAGGCGACCCAATGGGTTATATCAATGGGAAAGTGAGCAAAAACTACGCTTCCATTATTGCCGATTCTACGCAATTAAAAGACCTTGTGTACGGTGGTTCTGTAATGCCAACAATTTTTGGCTCAATAGGTAATACTGTTAGCTTTAAGAATGTATCCCTAACAATCAGGCTAATGTACAAGTTTGGGTACTTTTTCAGGAACGCATCTATTGATTATACCAACCTTTTCAACACCCGTGTCGGTCATCCCGATTATGCCAACAGGTGGCAAAAGCCAGGCGATGAACTGCATACCAACGTGCCTTCTATGATGTATCCATCTATCAGTGCAAGAGATGCATTTTATGACAACTCTGAAGTGTTAGTAGAGAAGGGTGATAATATCCGTATCCAATATATCACCCTTGCTTATGACATACCAAAAACCAGTAATAAAAAATTGCCATTCCGTAATATTCAGCTTTATGCAAACATTAATAACGTTGGTATTATTTGGAAGGCAAATAAGAAAGGCATTGACCCGGATTACCCATTGTCATCGGTCTTGCCTGCAAGGAATATTGCTATAGGGCTGAAAGCAGTCTTTTAAAACCATTGTTCATCTTTTAAACTATTCACCATGTTGGGTTCAAAAAAAATCAATATTGTTTCTTCTCTTTTACTGGTAACACTTGCTGCCATAATGGGCGGTTGCAGCAAATATTTGGATGCCGCCCCTAATAAGTCCTACGTTATCCCTTCAACACTCAAAGACTTTCAGGCACTACTGGACAACTATAATAACCTTAACAACGTGGATATGTCCGTTGGTGAAATAAGTGCAGATAATTATTATCTGAATTATGCTGACTGGGCGGCTCTTTCAGATGAAGGGCAAAGAAGGATGTACATATGGGAAAAGGATTATTTTTTCCAATTCAATGCTGCGGATTGGCGAAGGCCTTACGCTGCTGTTTATTATGCCAATACCGTCTTGGATAATATTGACGATGTGGAAAGGAATGCAGCAAATGCTATGCAGTGGGACAATGTATTGGGACAGGCATTATTTGTAAGGGCAAAAACATACTGCCAGTTAACGGCAGCATTTACAAAAGCCTATAACCCAGTAACTGCACCTACTGATATGGGCATTCCTCTAAGGACAAATTCAGACTTCAATATTGTTACGGTTCGTTCCTCATTGGCAGAAACCTACAACACTATCATCGCCGACCTTAAAACAAGTGCCGCCTTGCTGCCTGTAACACCTGTACATGTGATGCGTCCTTGCAAGACTGCAGCGTATGCACTATTGGCCAGGACTTATTTGAATATTGGCAATTATGACAGTAGTTTAAGGTATGCTGACCTTTGCCTACAGTTGAAGAGTAACCTGTTGGATTTTAATTCGTTGACAGCTTCTGCAACCTATCCTATCCCTCAGTTCAATGCCGAAGTGATTTACGAGAGTTTCATGCCTACACCTGCACCCTTGAACAATAGCAGGGCAAAGATTGATTCAGCACTATATCAATCCTTTGCAAGCAATGACCTTAGAAAAACAGTTTTTTTTAAGGATAATGGCAACGGGTCTGTTGGTTTTAAAGGTAGCTACGAAGGTGGGGCAGCCCCTTTTTCAGGGATTGCGGTAGATGAAGTGCTTTTAATTAGAGCAGAATCCTCTGCAAGGAAAAATGATAAAACAAACGCTTTGAATGATTTGAACACATTGCTTATAAAGCGTTACAAAACAGGGTTGTTTGTGCCCGTAACAGCCATTGATGCAAATGATGCACTGGATAAGATATTAGTGGAAAGAAGAAAGGAATTATTGATGCGTGGGCTGAGATGGTTCGATTTAAAACGCTTGAATTTTGGAGGAAGGAATATTACCATTAAGCGGGTATTGAACCAAGTAACCTATACACTTCCACCAAATGACCTGCGTTACGCATTACCAATTCCTGAAGATGTCATCAAGCTATCTAACATACAACAGAATCCTAGATAAAAAATAAGGGCATAGGGGACAAATGCCCTTATGCCCTCTTTTAGTTTACTCTGGCTTGTTGATGACATGTGCTGCATCATCTCTTACTTGTGCATCGGTTTTACCGCTTAAGTAAGCATTAATGTCGCTGAACTCCGTGGTCTCAAATGACAACCTGCATGGTATATCATCACCAGTACAACTTGGCGGGTTTTCTACTTCTCCTTCTGGCAACCAATTGCCAGAATTATTAGACCCTAGAAGCGTTGATTGTTGATAGTAATACACCATTGTTGACAAGCTTTTTTTAACAGGCTTGGTTTTCAATGTTGTGAATGCACTTGCACCAAGGGCAAGGATAACAGCCAAAGAACCGAAAAGATACTTTTTCATAAATGTGACTTTTAAAAATGATTAAAAAATAGAATGAAAGATGGCCGTTGCACCATTTTTGCAACGATTGGTGATTTGATGATGCTTACTCTTTTTTCAGGTTTTCAGCTTACTTCCTGTTGTATGTACCCGGTAATACAATGCGGTTATTGTGTTTGGTGCTTTGCCAAATTTTTATTGCGGAACATTATTATACCTGCAAAAGCAACCAAAATGAAGAAGGCATTAAATACCAAATGCTGCTTCCACGACAATTGTTTGATAACACCGCCACAAGAACATGGCAGGTGTGGCGTAAACATGACCATATAGGCGATATAGGCAGTAAACAAAACCATTAGCCCAAACGATAAGTAAAGCCCTAGTTCTTTTGTAGAAGGCAAGAACAACAGTACTGAAACAAATAGTTCTACCGTTGGTATTAACCACCCAATAACACCTGCCTTACCTTTCATTAGTGGGGATTGATCCAACACCGCTACAAAAGATGTGTATGCCAGCAGTTTGCTTACAGCAGTGTAAACAAATAGCAGTATGAGTAGTCCGCAGATAATTTCGATGGTGGTACTTTTCTTCATACACAGTTTTTGAGCATTTAGGCAGCCGATGATAGAACTGTTGCTAAACGGGTGTGAAACTAAAAACTGGTATGCCCTGTATGAAATCTGTTATGTGAAAAGCTGCTTGCACTATGTGAATAGCGGTATGGTCGGGGTCTGGTACTTTGGGGCTTTCTGGCGGAAATGTATTTTAAATCTAAACGGATAATGCAGCTCTCAAGAAAAGCAAATACTTAAGTGGTTCTTGTTTATCTCAAATTATCTTGTCTATATCATCTGTCTATTTAAAGACTATCCCTTTACTCTCTTCTAAACGTACGGCTATCTGATTCTATGGAATTTTCTTACAAAGAAATTATAACTTCAATATTTCGATGACTACTAATTTATTTTTGCCATGGATACCCATTATATTTAACTAGCATGGCTTGATTTCCTTGATAAAAAAAATTATCTAGAGGTGGTCTATTAGAATGTAATCTGTAGTTTAATGTATAAAGTTTTGATGCTGCATATTTTTTGAAATGTGTACTTAAAGCATCAAAAAAGATTCTGTCTGCACCTAATGGATGATACCATATATGACAAATTCTTTTTAACACCTCAGCTTTTATTGCATAACAGCTTGTATCAACCAAGTTTATTCTTGCAGAGTAAGATGGGTAATCACCAAGGCTTTCACAGTTGTCATCTGTAATAAATTTTTTGTCATGGCTATAAATCTTACGAAAACTGTATGCCCAATCAAGGTCATTTTCTTCTATCAAGTTTATTAATGATTCAATATGGTTATCGTCATACCAATTATCCTCATCTAAAAGAAAAACGTATTTGCAATTTAAAATATAAGGAATGCTAGCATAAATCCGGTGACCATTAAACCCGTTATTGCCAGTATTGAACGGCAGACTTACTAATTTGTAACTACTCGCCTTTGTTTCCCTCAGAATCTTCAAGGTGTCTTCTAAATAACAGTCACCATCAACAACTATCAGATGCAAAAGGTCCTTATATGTCTGCCTATCAATACTATCGATAGCATTTACAAGTTCCTTGCTTCCAGTTGCAGGTGTAATAACGACAGCTTTAGGGTTAGATAAGTTCATTTTATTTCCTTTAAGAAAACGGATACTTAGGTTATTTTGAGCCATTAATAGTAAAATAAATACAATACTATTATTTCATAAGCACACATTTATTTGTATACCAATTATATATGTATTGCTTAATTTAAATGCCTATTAAATTTCACTTCTGCTTTAGAACCTACAAATTAAGAACTTATCAAATAATTAAATGCTATTGCAAAAGCAATATCTACTACAACGTTGTAGCAAATAATTATCATATTATCCTTATGTAGTATCATAAAATTTGTGACATTACATTGATTATAATAAAAATATTGCTTGTAATACTTCCAAATACTTATGGCTCAAACTTTCAATACCAGTCTAAAAAATGTAGCAACTAGCTACCTTAAATTATTAAACGTAAAAGTTACAGAATCTTCGGTTAAACAAGAATTAGAAGAACATCCCTATTACCCTGCGTTGTTCAGCCTAAGCGACACTTTTGATAATTACAATATTGAAAACAAAGCTTACAAAATAGCGGTTGAAAACTTTAAGGAATTAGAACCACCATTCATTGCATATCAAAATATGCCCGATACGGGAAATGATTTTGTACTCGTAACAGACATTACAGAAAAGACCGTTTCTTATGTGCACAAATCGAAAAAGAAAAAGACACTCGAAAAAGAATTATTTCTTAAAGGATTTAAAGAAATTATTTGGGCAGCGGAGCCAAATGAACACAGTGGCGAAGCGGATTATAGTGAAAAGTTAAAGGCACAAAAAGCACAGCATAGTAAGAAAAATACTTGGACATTATCGGCTTTTGGTCTTCTTCTTATTAGTATAATAATCAACCAAAATTCAGCGAACTCTTTACCATTTAGCACTATTATACTATTCAAATTGATTGGCTTAGCAACAACTATTTTGTTACTAATGTATGAGGTAGATAAAACAAATGCTTTTGTAAAAAATATTTGTACAGCAGGTAGAAATACAGATTGTGGTGCAGTTTTAAATAGTAGTGCAGCCAAGTTTTTGGGTATTAGCTGGAGCGAAATTGGTTTCTTTTACTTTGCATCAACAACGCTCTTTTTATTGTTACCCCATATTGTATTTGAGGAGAAAATTGCTCTCTTATCAATTGCAAATGCACTGGCAGTACCTTATGTTTTTTTTAGCATTTATTACCAATGGCGAGTGGTAAAACAATGGTGCACTATGTGCCTTGTTACGCAATGTATATTGTTAGCAGAATTATCTTTAGGCATAGTACAATATTGGCAACACTTTACAGTACCAATTTTTAGCATTGGGTTATTGTTGAATACTATAGCCTGCATTCTATTACCTATTGTACTGTGGTACGGGTTAAAGCCCACTTTATTTAAAGCTAGGGATCACAATTTATACAGAGCCGCCTACAAAAGACTACAATCTAATCCTGATATTTTTAAAAGTTTATTGGAAAAGCAACCAAAAGCTACAGATGGTTGGGAAAAACTAGGTATTACAATTGGTAATCCTCATGCTAGTAACACTGTTATAAAAGTATGTAACCCATACTGTGGTCCTTGTGCTAAAGCACATTCGAGGCTAGAGAATATCTTAAAACCAGATATTCAACTGAGAATAATTTTTACAGCTTCAAATATGCAGCATGATATAGCAGCTGCAACGGTAGTAAAACATTTACTGGCAATTGCAGAAAAAGGCGATGCCAACAAAACCAAACAGGCACTTGACGATTGGTATCTCGCAGAGACAAAAAATTATGATGCTTTCGCTACTAAGTATCCTGTTGATAAAGAATTGAAATTACAAGATAAAAAAATTACTGCCATGCATAATTGGTGTACGGAAAATGATATTTCTGCTACGCCTACTCTATTTGTTAATGGCTATAGTTTACCAGAGAACTATAGTATTGAGCAATTAAAAATAATATTATAACTATTTCTTAGGCCAAGAAAAGGGGATGCCGAAAACCTCTAAGAGTAGGCACAAAATTTAAACCAATTACAAATGAAAAAGTTGAATTTAAAATTGGCAGGCATAAGCGAAGTGCTTACCAAAGAACAAATGAAAAAGATTAGTGGCGGATATGATGACGATGGTGGAGATGCCGGTTGTACAACTTGCACTTCCGATTCAAGTTGCGGTGCTGGTCAAAAATGTTCATGTCTTCAAAATTTGTGTTGCTGCATAACTGTTAGCAATGGAGACGCTTGCACCACAGACACTGATTGTGGTAATGGGAAAAAATGTTATGCCTATGCGGCACCTATGACTGGACATTATTGTGGTCCTGCATAACATTTTTTAATTAACCAATATGGTTAAATAAAATCATATTGGTTAATTAATTATACATAAAAACTAATAAATATGAAAATACCTATTTTATTTACTTTTTTATTTTTAGCTATTATCGGTAGCTACTATGATTCAATTGCGCAGAATGCAACTATATTAAAGGGTAATTTAGAAGGGATACCCGATAACATGAAGATTTATGTAGAATCAAATTCTGGAATTAAAGATTCGTGCTTTACAAAAAATCAACATTTTGAACTTACTCTAAAAGCACGTAACCAGTATGACATATATTTTATGGTGATAAAAAAGTATCCGAATGATTCAAGTAGGTATGGGGTTCCATTATTTATAAAAGAAGGTTCTATAACGCAATTTGACTTGAATAAAGAATTGAGATTTACGATTTCAGGGGGTGCCACAGCGGAAGAACAGAATAATTATTATACCGGATTGTACAAATATGCTGATGCTTACAAATCGATAGAAAATCAAATTATAAAAAATACTACTTCAACTAAGTTAGATAGCCTTAAACAGCTATTAAACCAAGTAAGTATCAATTATAACAATTATCATATCAATTGGATAAAGAAACATATTGCATCACCATTTAGCGTGGCAGTGCTTCAGTTGTATGTTTATAAAGGATCGGTGGTCAACAACATAAGAGATACTTCAGCAGAAAACTTATACGACTTATTCCCAATTCAAGCTATTGAAAATAATTATGAAGCTATTTTGTTACGCTCAAAATTTGCATATTTTAGTAATAAATATGTAGATAATAATTCTTATACAGACACCACTGAGTCTGTTGCAAATAATCTATATTCAAAAATCCCCAATAATTCAAAAGCACCTTATTTTTCAATAGAAGACACCAGCGGTAAAGTAATAAGTTTATCAAATTTTAAAGGCAAATATGTGCTGATTGATTTTTGGGCTAGTTGGTGTAGGCCTTGTAGGATAAATAATCCAGCACTTAAAAAAATATATGAGAAATACAAAGGTAGGGGCTTGCAAGTGTTAAGTATTTCGATGGATACCGATGAGAATGCTTGGAAAAAGGCAATATCAGATGATGGGATGAACTGGCTACAAGGTTCTGATTTAAAAGGTGAAAATTTGGGAACTGGATTAAAATATGGAATAATTGCTGTTCCTCAATATTTACTAATAGATCCTAATGGCATTGTACTAGTCAAAAGTATTGGCGGAAATATGTCAAAAATTCAACCTAAGTTGAATGAAATTTTTCATTAGTAAATGGTAGTAGTTAAATAATTCTTCAACTTCCTCGTCTAACTCTTTACGCCTTTCCTAATTATATAAGGCTAGGCGTATGTAATCTGTTCATTTCTGTCCCCCAATTAAATCAACTAGATTATACTTATTCATTTTATGCATAATAACTAATACTCTAAACAATTAAAGTATTGTTCAACTATTTCTTTGGCCAAGAAAGGGGATGCCGAAAACCTTTAAGAGTAAGCACAAAAAATTTAAACCAAATACAAATGAAAAAGTTGAATTTAAAATTGGCAGGCATAAGTGAAGTGCTTACTAAAGAACAAATGAAAAAGATTAGTGGCGGCTATGGTGATGATGCTACGGCTTGTACTAAAGATTCAGACTGTGGGGCAGGTCAACGATGTGCTACACTTGGTTTTGGCTACATCTGTATTACCATAGAAAATGGTGATGCTTGTACTACAAATTCAGATTGTGGCAATGGTCAGAAATGTTTCAACACCGTAAAACCATATTATTGCGGTCCTACTACTGACTAGTGTTAAAACATGATATAGGTTCTAATATTATTAGAACCTATATCTATATATTTTA
>JAAFHG010000630.1 GCA_013297585.1 Chitinophagales bacterium | reverse complement strand
ACCGTTGTAGGGATTAAAAAAGCTTGTATAACCAAAGTAATATGGATTGTAACCAAAACCATTAAAGTTAGCAAAGCCAATACCAAAACCATTGGTAGGATAAAAAGCCCAATTGTTGTAATAATTCCAATTGTTGTAATAATTGTAACCGTAAAAGTTATTGTAGTAGTTATAACCGTAGTAATCAAAACGACTGTCGTTCCAATAGCTGTAATCATCTAAAGTTTCCCAACGGTTTCTATTGGCTACTTTCATGCGTAAATATCTATCGTCGCTAGTACTTATATATTCTTCATAACGGTTATCGTTATTTTTAGTAACTTCTTTTGTTACTGGTTCTACTTTAGTAGGTGAGTAGTACAAGTCGTCGGGTGTTTGTTGTGTTTGGTATGCAGTGGCGCAGCCTGTAAATAAAACAGCTGAAGCAAATGATAGAAGTAAAAATGCGCTTTTCATAACGGGCAGTTTTTGCTTTTAGATAATGTGAAGTTACTACTTTTACGGCGGCAACTTATTTTAAAAGGTGATCTGACAAATATTTTGCCATGTAACGTTTGTTAAAAAATAATTTAGTTAAAAGAAACACAAAGAATTAATGAGCAAAGAAATTACGTCGAGGGCACAAGATTATTCTCAATGGTATAACGATTTAGTGATAAAAGGTGGGCTTGCAGATTACAGTGCTGTACGTGGTTGTATGGTGATTAAACCGTATGGTTTTGGGCTTTGGGAAAATATGCGAGATGTGTTAGACAAAATGTTTAAAGACACAGGGCATCAGAACGCTTATTTTCCACTGTTTGTACCTAAAAGTTTGTTTGAAGCCGAAGAAAAAAATGCAGAAGGCTTTGCAAAAGAATGTGCAGTAGTAACGCATTATCGCTTAAAGGCAGATCCTAATAACAAAGGCAAATTAATTGTTGATCCAGAAGCTAAGTTGGAAGAAGAATTGGTAGTTCGTCCTACAAGTGAAGCCATTATTTGGAGCACTTACAAAGGTTGGATTCAATCTTACAGAGACTTGCCAATATTGGTAAATCAGTGGGCAAATGTGGTAAGATGGGAAATGCGTACGCGTTTGTTTTTGCGTACAGCAGAATTTTTATGGCAAGAAGGTCATACTGCTCACGCTACTAAAGATGAGGCAATGGTAGAGGCGGTGAAAATGCTACATGTGTACGCTGATTTTGCAGAAAACTATATGGCATTGCCTGTGATAAAAGGTATAAAATCGCCAAACGAACGTTTTGCAGGCGCAGAAGAAACGTTTTGTATAGAAGCGCTTATGCAAGATGGTAAAGCATTACAAGCTGGCACATCGCACTTTTTAGGGCAAAATTTTGCTAAGGCATTTGATGTAAAGTTTAGTGATAAAGAAAATAAACTTGACTACGTATGGGGTACTAGTTGGGGCGTAAGTACACGTTTAATTGGTGGCTTGGTAATGGCTCATAGCGATGATGATGGCTTGGTATTGCCACCGCGTATTGCACCATTGCAAGTAGTAATAGTGCCTATCTATAAAGGTGATGAACAAAAAGCTTTGATAGACCACAAGGTGTATGCTATTATGCAACAACTAAAAGATTTAGGCATTCGTGTAAAATACGATGACAGCGATAATAGCAGACCAGGTTGGAAATTTGCACAATACGAAATGCAAGGTGTACCTGTGCGTTTAGCAATAGGTGCTAGAGATTTGGAAAATAATGTGGTAGAAGTTGCAAGACGTGATACAAAAGCTAAAATGACGGTTGGTATTGATGGTATTTCTTTCTACATAAAAACCTTGTTGGATGAAATACAATTGCACATGTTCAACAAGGCCTTGGCTTATAGAAATGAGCACATTACACCTGCTAATAGTTGGGATGAATTTGTAGAACTATTGGATAGCAAAACAGGTTTTATTTCTGCACATTGGGATGGCACAGCAGAAACCGAAGAAAAGATTAAGGAATTAACCAAAGCAACTATTCGTTGTATTCCTTTAAACAATGTTTTAGAAGCTGGTAAATGTGTTTTAACTGGTGAGGCTTCTACGCAAAGAGTCTTGTTTGCAAGAGCTTACTAGTACCCTCTGTTTAGATACTTGTAAAATGCCACTAACAATTTATGTTGGTGGCGTTTTTATTTTAATTTTAGGCATTGTGGTAAAAAACAGTTGGTTTTTCGGTTAAAATAATATTGATTTTTGCTTTATCAATCTGAAGAGGAAGCAGGCGCTGCTGAAGAGCAACTTGCCAGCAATACGATTGATGCAAGACAA
>JAAFHG010000259.1 GCA_013297585.1 Chitinophagales bacterium | reverse complement strand
CCTATTTGTAATGCTACCACCAAAGTTGGTTGGTGCGTTTTGGTACGGCCATTAGAAATGGTAAACGGATATTGAAAAGGTAGTTCGTGTTTGCTGTAATAAAGTTTCATTACACGAATTAAATGCATTACCCGAATTGTACGAATTTTATGTTTTTATGGCACGAATTAGAGCGAATTACACGAATTGTAGGTGGCTATTTGCATTTGCACAATAACTAATAGACTTTAATAGTTGGTCACTGTACTTTTATCGTTTGTCACCGCACTTTTGCTAATTGTCCGTAAGTTTTTAATAATTTTTCAGTACATCTTAACGATTTGCGACCGCACTTTAATAGTTTGACAGTAGATTTTTGTACTTTGACAGTCAACTTTTATTCTTTCATTGTAGGGTTTAATATTTTTTATTTAAAAGCCAAAACATCTTACTTGAGGGTTTAAATTTGCCTGCAGATTTCGCTGATAGACGCAGATATTTGGCAATTATAACAACTTAATCTGCGATAATTTGCGTTATCTGAGGAACAATTTTTAGTAGAAAGAATACATTATTTCGTACCATAAATGCTTCGTGCCTCAGCATGACAATACGAGTAACCTTTGCGTACTTTGCCTCCTTTGCTTCTTTGCGTGAAACTTCTATGCTATGATAAAAGCTGCATAGCGATACAAAAGTACAAGAGTGCGACGCAACAGACGCTCAATAGTAGTACTACTGCTGGTTACATAAAAATACTTCGCACTTATGCCCTACCGCTTTGCTGTATGCTATTGGTGAGTTCTTCGTTAAAATTGTGGCTGTTGAGCAAATCTTCTAGCGACAAATGCATGCGGTAACGCCAGTAAAACGGTGTAATGGCTGGCACATTAATGCGCTCATCGTTGGGGTTTTGTCTGCGAATGCCCTCGTTAATGCCTAGCAAATCTTGCAGTTGAAAAATGCTCCACATAGCAGGTGAATACAAGTGCTGATTGATGATGGCTTTATTGAGCCATCCACTGCAAAATGTAGGCGCAATGCCCCATTGCCCTAGCTGATGGTTGAAGAATTTTTGTATGCGTGGTTTGTCTTCTTCCCACCAACCACGAATGGTGCTCATGTCGTGTGTAGACGGTGTAACCACGCTTAAATATGGTGCATCATTTGGGTGAAAAAATTCGGTAGCAGGGTCTTTGGGCATACGCTGAATTTCTAAACTTAGCAAGCCCAGTTGCTTCATTACATCTGATACGCAATCTGGCACCAAACCCAAATCTTCGCCACAGATGAGCATATTGGTGGTGCGCTTTAAAGCTGGTAATTTTTGCAGGGCTTCTTCTCTCCAAAACGCATCTTGGCGGCGGAAGAAGTAGTTGACATACAAGGCGTTAAGTTTTTCCTGCGTATCGCTAGCCAATTGCTTAAACGATGTGGTATGAGCCATTGAAAAACGGAAATGAAATTGCTCACCTTTGCTGCCTTCTACTTCAAATAGAATCACATTGCTAATTAAGTCGTACAAATGTTGCTTGATGACTTGGTTGTAATGCGATGCTTCTTCTGCAGCAAAATATTGCTCAACCTTGCGTTGTGTGTTAAACTCAGTTTTTAAAGTATAGTTGCCAAAGCCATCGTAGTGCAAAAAGTTCTCTTTAATGTAGTCGTTGTTGTGGCCGCAAATATCCCACAACGAACCTTCGTTAATCAGTGGTTTGGTATAGCGCTGCAAATCGAACGAAATCCCCTTCTCATTAAACTCATTTTTAAACACAGGAAATGCTGGCACAAAATAGCCCATAATGCCTTCAACTGCATACAAAGGAATGCTCCAAATGCGGAAGAATCCAAGAATATGATCAATACGAAATGCATCGAAATAATAGCTCATTTGCTCAAAGCGTTGTTTCCACCAGGCGAAGCCATCTTGTTTCATGCGTTGCCAGTTGTAGGTAGGAAAACCCCAGTTTTGACCCTTAACGGCAAAATCATCAGGTGGTGCACCAGCTTGTAATTCCATGTGGAATAACTCTGGTTGCTGCCAAGCATCTACACTATCACGGTAAATACCAATGGCAATATCGCCCTTAACCACCACACCATTTTGGTGGGCATACTGTGTGGCTGCTTTTAGTTGCTGGTGTAAATGAAACTGTATGAAATAGTTGATAGCCACTGCATCAAACGTAATCGCATCTTCAGCAACCAAAGTATCAATATCTGCTTGTACAAATTGATTATTGGCAGGCCACTGTGTAAATATTGGCGAACCATATTGGTCACGGTAATAACAGAAGCTAGCATAAGGTACTAGCCAATGCTTGTTTTGCTGAAAGAAAGCTTTGTATTCAGCACTTTTAAAAGTAGCTGTTTTTTGTAGTTGATACAACTGCTTAATGATGGCAGTTTTTGCAGCCATTACCGCCTCGTAATCTACATCTGCTAAGTAGTTTAACTGTTCACGTTTTTCTTCGTAAGCCGCAACAATAGCTTGATTATTTGTATCTGCCATTTGTGATACATTCACATAAATAGGATGCAACGCAAATGCAGAAATAGCAGCATAAGGGTAAGAATCCATCCATTTATAAGTAGCCGTAGTATCGTTTATTGGTAAAATTTGAATAAGCTTTAAGCCCACTTTTTTAGCCCAATCTACCAGCAAATGCATATCGGTAAATTCGCCTACACCAAAGCTTTTGTTAGACTTTAAACTGAATACAGGAATGGCCACACCTGCGCCTTTCCATTGATTATTAGTTAGTACAGCAAAGCCATCGTTTACAATGGTTTGTCTGCTTTTAGAGGTTTCGTTAAATAGCAATCTGTTGGCACCACCTTCGTAATAAGCAAATTGTTTTTGCTCAGTATTGTACACACCGTATTTGTAGCTTAATGGAAAAGTTGCGGTAGATAAATCAACAGCTACTTCGTAATACGCATCTCCTTCTGCCCTGCGCATCAGCGTTGCTTTTGAAGCGTCCCATTTACCCAAAGCTTTATCGTTACCTAATAAACAAAGTGTTTGACCTTTAGCTAATAAAGGTGCTTTAACTTTAAAAATATGGGTTGCTTTTTTAGGTGCTTTAGCGACTACATCTGTATAATTCGCCTTTAGCAACACTTCTTGAAAAGGCACTGTGTAAAATGCATTTTCAAAATAGCCTGCATGATTCCAAGCATCAATAATTACAACATCGTTTGTGGTGAATGTGGCTGGATTAAAGGTTTTATCGTTACCCCAATCTGTCACAGTGCTACCATCGCTATTTTTAAGAACATAGTTGTAAGTAATGAATGCATCGATATTGGCTAGCTGCGCTTCTGTAAAACTTACCGACCAAAAATTACCATCTTGGTATTGCATTGGTACGGCTTTATCAAGAGAATGATTGCCTAATAATTCGTGATTACCTGTTATATATAAAGTTTGACCAAACTGAGTACGATACCGAAGTTTAAAGGTTAGTTGTAAAGCCATTGCTAAGTGTTTTCTGTTTCAGACAATCGTTAGAAATTGTTTGGTACAGCAATTAAAATTGCCATATCTAACAAATAATGTGTAAAAAAAACACATTGACACGATAATCCCAATTTTTTTTCTAAATCTTCAATAACAAGCAACGGATTTTTTAGGATAACGGATGACAGCTTGCTGCTACACAAAGAAATTATAATAAGAACGAAAATAAGGAAACGCAAATGATTGCGCAAGAATTATTTATTTAAAAAAATATTATATATTACGTAAATAAGTACAAAAATTAGAAAAGTTGGTGCCATTGTTTAATTAGATAATTTATCAATACAAATAACTAAAACTTAATCTTCTGGTAATACAGTTTAAGTGAACTTTGAAAGTTATATTATTGTACAATTATGCAAGCCAAACAATTTGGTAACGATTTTTTATGGGGCGTTGCTATTGCAGCCATTCAAAACGAAGGTGCTTACAATGTAGATGGTAGAGGTTTATCTATTTGGGACACATTTGCGAGGCGACAAGGTAAAATTAAAGGTGGTGATAAACCATTTACAGCTTGCGATTTTTACCATCGCTATAAAGATGACTTATTACTAGTAAAAGCATTAGGGTTTAAGGTATTTCGTTTTTCTATTTCATGGAGTCGCGTTTTACCTGAAGGTATTGGTAGGGTAAACAAAGAAGGTATTGCATTTTATAATAGGGTGATTGATGAATGTTTATTACTTGGCTTAACGCCCTATATAACCCTGTACCATTGGGATTTGCCACAAGCCTTGGAAAAAGAAGGTGGCTGGGCAAGCCATCAATTACTAAAATGGTTTAACCGATTTGTAACGGTTTGTGCAGAGGAATTTGGAGACCGAGTAAAAGATTGGATAGTATTGAATGAACCGATGGGCTTTACAAGTCTTGGCTACATGATAGGCAAACATGCACCTGGCAAAATAGGACTCGATTATTTTTTGCCAGCCGTACACAACGCAGTAATGGCTCAGGCAGAAGGAGGCAGGATTTTACGAAACTTAGTACCCAAAGCACATATAGGCACTAGCTTTTCGTGCAGTGAGGTAATGCCATATACCAATAGAGATATAGATGTACAAGCAGCAAAAAGAGCTGATATTTTACTCAATAGATTGTTTATAGAACCAGCGCTTGGTCGCGGATACCCCGATGATCCCAATTTCCCATTTTTAGATAAACTAGTGCTGCATAATAAAGCTTGGAAATACACCGATAAAATGACGTTCAATTTTGACTTTATTGGTATTCAAAACTACTTTGCATTAACAGTAAAGCATAATTCATTGATACCTTACTTGCAAGCAAGTGAAGTAAGTGCAAAATCTAGAAAAGTACCCACCACAGCTATGGGCTGGGAAATAAATGCAGATAGTTTTTACCGTATGATTAAACGATTTTGGCTGTATGGTAGCGTTAAAGAAATAATTGTTAGTGAAGGTGGTGCTTTTTTTAAAGACGAATTGGTAAATGGTGTGGTTAACGATGCACACCGTATACAATATTTTCAAGATTATTTACAGGCTATGCTTAAAGCCAAACAAGAAGGCGTGAACGTAAAGGGCTATTTTGCTTGGACTTTGATGGATAATTTTGAATGGAGCGAGGGCTACAAAGCTAGATTTGGCCTAGTACATGTTGATTTTAAAACCCAATTACGTACTATTAAAAATTCGGGCTATTGGTGGCGTAGTTTTTTAACTAAATAGGCTTGGCTGTAGAGCTTTGACAGAAGCCAATATATTTTCCTTTAACCCAAGGCGTAAATTAAAGTATTTTAAAGAGGTTAAAACATATAGATTTATTAGTATTAATCGCTTCTTAAATTCTCTTCAGGCTTCACAACGGCTAAATAGTACACTGCTGCTTGCTGCCAAAAATAATTCTTGCTTATCTATTTTGTAATATTTGTTCCTTTGTAGCTCTTCTCAACATTTATAATGGTTAAGCGTTATTACAAGCATTATGGTACAAGCGTATAATTTTTTGGCATCGTGGCAGTTATTTCCTGAAAAGTGTGATTTTCAATTTGGTGTAGCGCCTAAAAGCGGTAATTATAAAATAGATAGCGTTAATAATGGTAAGGAATTAAGCATTAGTACCAATTGGGTATCGGTAACCAACGATGCGTTTTATGCACAATATAGCGTAACCCCTAATGGCCAAAAGCAACCTTTTGATAACCAAGATTTGGCAGATACAATAGTGGCAGATATTACCAACGCATCTACCATAGAAACGCAGTTTTTTAAAGATGACCAACTGGTACTTGCTGTAACAAACGAGATTTTGGCCAATGGCTACATGAAAGTAACCCACAATGGTTTAGAAAATGGCGAATCATTTACCAATATTGAGATTTACCACAAACAATTAAGTGTGTTGCCTTATGCCTCTAGCGCTGGCAGCGTAGCTATACGACCTACCAAAGAAGGGATGATAAAGCACAAAGCGTTGAGTGCGATGGAAGAGCAAACCAATATGCAGCTTGACCAA
>JAAFHG010000202.1 GCA_013297585.1 Chitinophagales bacterium | reverse complement strand
AGCCGGTGTACTGCCAGCAGGTAGCTATACATTACCTATACAAACCCAGCAAATAGCTGCGGGCTACTACATATTGTAACTACAATATGTCAATAAGGTAAGAACCGCTAAAGTGGTGAAATTGTAAATTTTTAAATTAAACAGACAATGAAAAAAATAATACTGACTATTATTTTCTTTTTTAACATAGTTGTATATATTGAGGGTGGAAGTATTCATATAACTAATTCAAATGTATTATATGCACAACGTAGCAACTATACTTCAAGTAGTAGCGGGTTAAATTTCTTCCAGAAAATCGTTAATTTCATTAGTGGTGGTTTGTTATGCCCCAACACAAATGGTGGTTATTTAGGCAATAGCCCTACTTCGGCCAACTATGGTAATGGCGGTAACAATTCTGGTAATGAAGGTTTTGGAGAAGGTGAAATTATTATTGAACCTGGCGGCTATCTCGTAGAAGATATAGAGCCATTACCTGACCCCCCTGAACCTGAATTTCCTGCTTTACCGCCTACTTATGAAGGTGGTAGTGACCAAAATGTGATAGAATATTATTCAACGAGGCTTTTTACATATGGAGATCCAAACTATGACCCTAATACTGCAATTACACCACCCGATCCTTGTGAAATATTTTTAAATCCAAGCCTACCACAAGATTTTAGAATCAATGCGCTACAAGAATTTGTTGCAGGGCGCCCACTCGGGCTATTCACAATTAATGATATTGCTTTCCAAAAATGGGCAAACTTAGCTAGTTACATACCAAGTACTACAAGCTTAAATAATGCTTCGATAGTTTTGGCAAGTGATGCCATTAGTCGGGTTAAAAGTATGAATGCACCTTATAGCCAAATAACAAATCTTGACTATTTTCCAGTTAAAATCATTAGTTTGCCAACTATAAATGGACATAGATTAACTGCAAATGAATTACTAGAATACATTAGACTGCATTTAAACGACTTTGTAGATAACACGACTATGACTATAACACCTCATGATGCCAGTAACTTAGCTTTATGGAATACCTCAACAACTAGAGGTAATGGTGCTGTACTTAAAACATCAGTAAACAGAGTCTCATCTAATAGTGAAGGGTGGTTGGTAGCTAGTTCAGATGTGAATGAGCCTAATAATTTTAAGCTAACAACTTTAAAAGACCCTCTTTACACAGGTGCATTGCCACGCAACTATAATAGTAACCGTGAATATGGATACACAACGAACACTGACGGGACTTATACTTTTTACAGCAAAGGTGTTGATAGAGCAATAGGTGGGGAAAGTAAAATTTTTGAAAATGCAGTAAAAGAGGAACTCGCCGAGACGTTAGATCCATCTGGCATAATATTTCAAGATATATTAGAGAATTTAATAAAAAGAGCGGGTGGAAATGCTATTATAGAAGATTTTGCAATTTACCGACCAAATTACAGTAAAATAAAATCTGTAATTGAAGGTAGTAAACCACTATGTGTAGTTGCACAAAACTTAAGTAATATTTTCAATCCACCCAATAACACAAATAATAATACATATTGTAATGGGTGCACTGAAAAAATTGCGAATCCAGTCCGAGTAGCACATTCTTTTCATGATCCAGGAAAAACTGATAACATCAGTAATATCGATGCCGAGGATATGGGATATGGGATATGGGATATTGTGATGTTACAAATGACAATACTACTATAGGGTATTTATCTCTAGATCAAGATGAAGTTTACAACAAAACCGAATGGGAATTAAAATCACGAATGTTATCATTAGTCACTGTTACATCGAAATTAGATATTTTTATGGAAAGTGTCAATGCAGATTTAGTTAGGAAATTTTACAATAGCGATCACCCTGAAATTAACTATAGAAATGCTTATCTCGACTGGCGAATTAGCTTTCACTCTAGTTTTGAGAAATATAGAGATTTAATTTTAAAGAAATTGAAAGATGGAATTCAAAATAACTTGGCAGCATCAAATACGCCCCTTGCCAATGTAGATAATGAATACACCCCACCTGTATTTGGTGATGAAACAGACAAATTAAATGGATTAGGAATAGCAATACATGCTGTTTGGTCCGCAAAAGGTGAAGTAACAAGTTTAAAAGTATGCAGCTCTAACAGAACTTATTGCGGGAATATTAAATTTTCTTTGTTTGATGATTATGGCTTGGATAAGCAAGATGTTATAACAAATAACTCAGGTTGGACTGCTACTTTGCCTATTTTTGGAACGAAGAAGGGGTTTCATGCATGGTATATCTTACAACATTTTAAATGTCCATCTAGAAATGCAAGTTATAGCTGGCATAAGCCATTTATAACAGAAGTAGTAATTAATGTGCCATTTAGTGGTTCGTATTAAACATTATAACAAATTTTATGGTAAATAAACGCATATTTTTTCTTAGATGTATTTTGTGTTTTACGCTTTTGGATACGATTGCATGCAATACAAATACTAGTATTTCCATAAATACTTCAAATTCAAAAATTTTCCCATTGAGTCCATACATGCATGAAGATGCAGTGCTAGTTGAAAATAAGGGGGAGTTACCACTTAGAAAGAAAGCTTGTGTTAGAATATTTATCCTTGAAAATGATATACCCGATACTGGATATTTAAAAAAGCGACTTTTAAGTTTTATTGATTCTAGTAAAGAGGAACAAAGTATTCTAAAGAGTTATTATCAATGCCGTTATTGGTTCTACAAAACCTCTGAAAAGCTTAATAAAAACTATGTGGAAGATCCCAAACGTAATCCTCTAGGTACTTATGTTGACGATTATATTGCTGATGTAACATATACTAATGGCACAATTGAAACTTTCTTTTTTTGCAAGAAAGGTATAATTCTAAGATACAAGTAACATAGGGGTTATATTTTCAATGCCTCTTCGATTTGTTCCTCAAGGGCAAGTCGAAGTACAGATAAAAGGCATCTCTGATGCCATATTGTACAATTACAGGCTTTTTCACCGCCGTTGGTAAGCTTCACCAACGGCTTTTTAAAACTTTTAGCTGCTGTTGGCATGCCGCAGAGGTTGTATCAAGCATGCCTACAATATTTTTAAGCAAGGTTTTGTTAGTGAAAGCTGCACCAACAAAGGCAAAAAAGATTAAAAAAGATACACAATGAAAAATCATTTTTTTATTTCGATGCTAAGTATATTAATTATTTGCAAAGCAAGTAACGCTTCTTCAGCTTTATCTAAGTTTGAAGTATTAAAAACTGACAGTGATACAGGAATTGTCAATATTGATACAGTAGTTATGATAAAAAATGCTGTATCTAATAAGAGCATTTATATAGGCAAGCCATTAGGTAATTTGCTAAATGATTTAAGTATTCCTGTTAAATCATGCATTATAGTTAATTCTAAAATTGATGAAATTAGTGGCTTAATTATATCTTTTGATAGTTATGAATCTACAATTAATAAGAAAGAGAGGAAGTGGTCAACAGTTTTACATATTATTTGGGATGTACCTATCACAATTCAAGAATATAAAACTATGATGCTACAAAAGAATCAAGGTGATTTGAATTGGAGTAATGTAGATCAAGGCTTTTATTCTACCAGAATTGTTCAAGATATCGGGAATTATTAGAATTATTTGTTTTGGCAGTTGATGGCATCCTGCAAAGGTCGTTTTAAGCTTTCCAACAATATTTTTCACCCAGCCGTTGTTGTGTTTCACCTGCGGCTTTTTTAAACTTTTGTAAGCAATTCTAATTGTTATCTAAACATAATTAAACTAACACTTTTTTTGTGCGGGTTTTCTATAAAGAAAAAATCTAGCACAAAGCTGTGCTAAAATATTTGTGTTAAAAATTTCAGCACAAAAAAACTAGCACAATTATCAAGCCGAAACGAGCCAGCCAAACCTATGTACTTAGCATTAGTACGCACTATGGCTAGCACTAGTACCGATAAAATTAATATAACCAACGAAGATGGTAGCCTAATAGTAAACAATACTTTACGAGCTTACCCTAACCCATTTGGTGCAGTGATAAATATAGACTTTGAGCTAAAAGAAGCCGCCAATGTAGTAACAAGTATAGTTACCATAGATGGTAAACCCGTATATAGCAATGCCGCAGGTGTACTGCCAGCAGGTAGCTATACATTACCTATACAAACCCAGCAAATAGCTGCGGGCTACTATATACTTAAGCTACAATATGGCAACAAGGTAAGAACCGCTAAAGTGGTGAAATTGTAAATTTTTAAAATAAACAGACAATGAAAAAAATAATACTGTTGGTGATATTGTTTTTCAATATTATTCCAACCTTAAAGAAAGGCAAAATAACTTTAATCAATCTTCCTATAACACTAGCTCAAGGTGGTGGCGAAGGAATTGGGAGTGAACCATTTGATAATGTAAGTTGCTTTCATACGACTGAAGAATTGATATATGAAAATTTTTCTGCTGGGGTAAAAGTTTATAAAGTTTGCACAGTTTATACAGACTGTGTTAATACTTCACAAGTAACGTCTACAGAATGTCATAGTGAGGTAAAAGCATGGGACTCAATCGGTCAGCCTTTTCCTGAACCACCAACATACACACCACCGTCAACAGGTGATGAAGGTTGGCAAGGAGATGGCGGAACCTCTTCTGGTGGTACAGGTGGAAGCTCAACTGGAAATGGAAATGGAAGTGGAAGTGGAAGTGGTGGTGGAACTGTATCACAAATCTATTTAAATACAGGAAGTTTCGATTTTCAAGGTTTGTTCAACAGTACCACAACAACAGTTAATTCAACACCTTTATCAACAAGTGGTTTTTCTATTTCGGGTTCATATTCCATAGGTAGAAGATATAATAATACATCTTTGGTTTATGATAAGCTAGTCCCGTGTTTAAACATGAATTTAGCCTTGCCAACAACTATACCTACTAATTTAGAGAATAAACCAAAAGTAACCTTTACGGTTGCATTGATTCGACAGGATGGTCAGTCAGTCAATCTTCCATTTTCTTTTGAATATATTCCATCTTTAGTAATTACACCACCACCTTCAACAGCCAGTGCGGGTGCAACGTACAACTATTCTGACTGTATATCATTTAACACTGACATTTCGGATCCACTCACAGATTGGAGTACTAACTGGACAATAAAACCTGTTAAAATTGTTATTACATGTCTAATCGAATACAAAGGCATTGTATCACAAAATGTAGAAAATTTTGTTTATGCACAAAAAACTATATTTGCACAGTGTTTACCATGATACTTTATAGTTAATTAATTCTAGCCTAAAGATACTCATAATCTTTAGGCTGGTTTTAAAAAATAATCCATGAATAAGAGATTTTTTTTTATTATACTTTTAATTACGATTTTGAATGATTCCTGTTCCACAAGTAAAATTCCTTTGACACTCAAAGAGAAGAATTTTCTCGAAAATTGGAAAGAGGATTATATTTCCTTGTATTATGACAGTAAAGCCATCAAAGAAAACCGCCAAGATGGTATTTACAAGATTGTATATAGTTATTACAATACCTATTATAAGAATTCAGTTTTTTGTGGGAAAGATACCAATTATATAAAACAGCAAGCATTCCAAATTGTTAAGGTAGTAAAGAATGTAATGGGCTATAGAAATAACCATCAATTTATTGACATTATAATTAGTAGTGATGAAAAAGGTTGGCGAAAAAATAGTGAAGGCGAAAATATATCTTGCTCATATACTATACGATATGATATTGCCAGTTTAAAATCAAAAGTCATCAGCCGTTATACCAATTAATCGTAATTTTTACATAACTAAACACATAGGGTGATGAGAAATTGGGGCAACTATTTTTATAAACACAAAGGAGTGATTTTGCTTAACATTTCACTATTTTTTTTTAAAGTAGCTTGTACACAAAGTTCTAATGAATTATTAATTGGCAAATGGCTTACTACTGTGAAAGTAACAGGGAACAAAGGAACTGTTGGGTTTCTAAATAGCGAGTTAGAAATTTCAAGAGTGAGTGGTGTTCATTTTAGCGGTGTTATAAAAAATATATGGTCTGAAGATTCTACTGTAATTGCATTAGCGCCAGTTTTTGGTACTATCTATGGCAAATCGTTAAGATGGCTTCGGGCTAAAAGAGTTTACGCAAAAGACTTTCCAAGCTATTCTAATATGTACTGGATTGATTGTAGTAATACTGATTCAAGCGACTTAAAATTAGAGCAAAATGCTGATAGCCTTATAATTAAAGTTAGCAATCACAAAAATTTAAAAAAAGGCTGTAATAATGACGTTTATTACTATAAACTCAAAACCGCAAGTGATGGTAATATTAGGGTTGATAGTATTTATAATTTTGATTCGCTAAAGCAAGGTGCAATATTTTTAAAAAGAGCGATTGACTTAAGTATAGAAAAAATTGTAGTTAAAGGTGATTCTGCTGAAATTAGACTATACGATGATGGTGAGATAGACGGTGATAAGGTGAGTTTGATGTATAATGGTAAATTATTGATACAGAAACTCACGCTAAGTGCAGCACCATATATTATAAAAATACCAATACTAAAAGACCGAAAAAATATCTTGGTGTTATATGCAGATAATTTAGGTAGTAAACCGCCTAATACCGCTTTCTTAAGAATTTTATGTGATGGAAAAGAAATCTCAATTAATTTAAGTTCAGATTATGAAAAAAGTGGTGCTGTAGAATTTGTAAGAAGTAGAAGCGTTATTTTCTAATCCGCTCTCCGCTCTTCGAT
>JAAFHG010000619.1 GCA_013297585.1 Chitinophagales bacterium | reverse complement strand
TAGACGAAGCAACCGCAGCAGCAGAAGCAATGGCCATGTTGTTTCATCATGTAAACAAAACCGACAAAGCAGAAAAGCCTCAATTTTTTGTAGATGAACTAACCTTTGCACAAACCAAAGATGTATTAATTACAAGAGCGTTACCAATAGGTGTAGAATTAGTTTTTGGTGATTATAAAACAGCACAAATAGATGCCACTTATTTTGGTGCATTGGTACAATACCCTAACAGCAACGGTAGTATAGAAGATTACAAAACCTTTATAGAGGCAGTGCATGCGGTAAAAGGTTATGTAGTAATGGCAACAGATTTATTGGCTTTAACCTTATTAACTAGCCCGGGCGAATTAGGCGCAGATGTGGCTGTTGGTTCGGCGCAACGTTTTGGCGTGCCATTGGGTTATGGTGGCCCTCATGCGGCTTTTTTTGCTACGCAAGATGAATTTAAACGTGGTATGCCTGGCCGCTTAATTGGTGTAAGTATAGATGCACAAGGCAATAGAGCGTTGCGTATGGCTTTGCAAACAAGAGAGCAGCACATTAAACGTGAAAAAGCAACCTCAAATATTTGTACTGCACAAGCATTACTAGCCAATATGGCTGTAATGTATGCAGTGTATCATGGGCCTAAAGGCTTAAAAAATATTGCAGAACGTGTGGCTACTTTGGCTTTGGTATTAAGCAAAGGCTTGGCAGAATTAGGTTTTGAAAATGTGAGTACGGCTTACTTTGATACAGTAGTTATAAAAGTAGATGCTGAACAATTGCGCCCAATAGCATTGCAAAACAAAGTAAACTTTAGATATATTGATGCGAGCCACGTAGGTATCTCTTTAGATGAAACCACCTCGCAAAAAGATGTGCTAGATGTGGTGTATGTATTTGCACAACTAAAAGGCTTAAACGAAGCAGAAATTGAGTTTGATAGCAATGATACACTGACTTCAATACCTGCTTTCGCTACACGTACATCTACTTATTTAACGCATCCTGTGTTTAATATGCACCACAGCGAAAGCCAAATGATGCGTTACATTAAACAATTAGAAAACAAAGATTTATCATTAAACACCAGTATGATTTCGCTTGGTAGCTGTACCATGAAATTGAATGCGGCTACAGAAATGATACCTGTAAGCTGGCCAGAATTTGGTGGTATTCATCCATTTGTACCTGCTGACCAAACAGAAGGTTATCAGCAGATAATAGATGAACTATCTGAGTACTTGTGTACGATTACTGGTTTTGATGCTTGTAGCTTGCAGCCAAATAGTGGTGCGCAAGGTGAATATGCAGGTTTACTTACCATTATGGCTTACCACAAAGCCAATGGCAATGCACATAGAAATGTAGTGTTAATTCCCATTTCTGCACATGGTACTAACCCTGCAAGTGCGGTAATGGCTGGTATGAAAGTAGTGGTGGTAAAAGGTACAGAAGAAGGCCATATAGATGTGGCTGACTTAAAATTAAAAGCAGAACAATACAAAGATACTTTGGGTGGTTTGATGGTAACTTATCCATCTACACACGGTGTTTTTGAAGAAACAATTAAAGAAATTTGTGGTGTTATTCATGAGCTTGGTGGCCAGGTTTATATGGATGGTGCTAATATGAATGCACAAGTTGGCTTAACCTCACCTGCTGAAATTGGTGCTGATGTTTGTCACCTTAACCTGCATAAAACATTTGCTATTCCACATGGTGGTGGTGGGCCTGGTATGGGGCCAATATGTGTACGTGAACATTTAGCGCCGCATTTACCAGGGCATTATACGTTAATCGGTAATGGTGAATCGCAAGTAACTACCGAACAACGATTAACGACTAACGGCTCAGTATCTGCTGCCCCTTATGGTTCTGCTTCTATCTTATTAATTAGTTATGCTTACATAAAAATGTTAGGTTTTGATGGTGTAACCATGGCTACAGAATTCGCTATTTTAAATGCCAACTACATGAAAGTAAGATTGGAAAAATACTTCCCAATTTTATATTCTGGTACTAATGGTACGGCTGCACATGAGTTTATTATTGATTTGCGTCCGTTTAAAGCAACAGCAGGTGTAGAAGCAGAAGATGTGGCTAAACGTTTAATTGATTATGGTTTTCATGCGCCAACCATGAGTTTTCCTGTGGCTGGCACCATTATGATAGAGCCAACAGAAAGCGAAGACAAAGCAGAGCTAGACCGCTTTTGCGATGCCATGATTGGTATTTACGATGAGATTAAAGCCATTGAAGCGGGTAAGTTTGACAAAGCCAATAACCCACTAAAAAATGCACCACATACACAAGCTGTGGTTT
>JAAFHG010000058.1 GCA_013297585.1 Chitinophagales bacterium | reverse complement strand
AATAACTCCGCCAACGGGTAATACTTAGTTCTGGCATATCCTTACTTGGTACAATTTCAAGGTTGTATTTAATGTTGTTCCCTGCTTTGGATTCCGTTGCTCCCAATGAATTGTTGCCACGTTGTGAAAGATAAAGGTTGTACTTGCAATAGGTATCTTTTAACTTGGCATTCAACAAATGATGCAATACATGAAAATAGAACTCTGTAGGATTACTGTTGTGCTTACGTGTAAAAATGTTTAAGTCTTTTCTAGCAATAACAATATGGGCTTTGTAACCAGTCAAATTGCTAAGCAGTTCAAAGAATTTTGCCCTTATTTCAGGATGGTGGCCAATAGAAGACTAAGATTAGGGTATTACATTTTATTCTATATTTTTAATTGTTTGACAGGCTTTTAGTGTAAAAAGTTGTTGAGGTGAAAAAAAATTTACAGATTTGTAATAATAATTTAGAAAAGCAGTATTTCTATGATATCGCCTGTAGTGTTATTTATAGCTTCCCAACGACAAAGCATTAAAAGGGACTTCAAGTGTAGTCCCTTTTGTTAATTAAGGATGTTGTAAATATTTTTACTGTTTATGGCTGATTTAGGCAAACGGTGGCATTTGTTTTTTTAAAGCAGTATTACTTCTTTGATTAGTTGATTTTTTTGGCAACCACTTCGCAATCCATCTATTAATACTTTATAGTGAATATCAGATTGGATGTCTATCACGAGTCTAGTGGCCTGTTCTGAGCCGCTTTTAACTCTATTTGCAATAATATCAGGGTTTTTGCTTGTAATGGTGTTCAAGATGGCTTCAATTGTAATGTGGTCTCTGAGTAAATAAATATCGAAACGTTTTTGGTGTCTTTGAAATAACCCTTTTGGTGTAAACAACACATCATAGTTGGCATATGTTAAGGCAATAGCCGTTTCTAATTCGTGTTGGTGCTCTATTAATTGCGATTCTGATAGGACTTTTCTACTCGTTTTTTTGTTTTTTTAGTGTTCGTGCCAGTCCTCCGCAGCTAATAGTGTTTCAATTTGATGCCTTTTTACTTTGTTATCAATGGCTTCATAGCAAGCTGTAATAGCTATAATGAAAAAAGTTATATCAATAAGTAGCCTCTCATTATTAGATGCAAGTTCGTAGCCAATCTGTGTATTTTCAATATTAAATAGTTGTTCAGGCGATAGCTCTTTGCTCATGCAGTAGATACAATATTAGTAGCGATAAAAATACTATTTGAATTGTGTAATCGGAAATTTGTAATGCTAGTTTTTTGATAGGATCATTGGCTTTATGTAAACCAAAGGTGAGCCAAAAATAAAACTCCTTCATTTCTTGATTAGGTGCAATAGCTACAAACGAATTTGGCCAAGGTTGTAAATCAGGCTTGCCAGCGTTATCGCCCTTGGCAAGAATGTAAAACACAAATGGTGGTTGTACTGCACTTGAACGGTAACAACGAAGCGTAATAGGTGACATAATAATTGTACACTAGTTTGACCAACTGCACGAAACGCAATTAGGTCAGCGATATGCACCCAAATGCAGGGTTAGGTAAGGAAGGCAAGGTTTAGACACAAAAAATACTACCTGAAAGTGCCGTTATATTCGCGAAGCCATGGCAGAACAAAAGGTGGAGATTTTTTTGGATTAACCGAAGGCAAGTGCAACAACGTGAAACGAAGACCTTGCCGACTGTAATGAGCATAATTTTGCCGATCCGCTGGGCTAATGAGACAAACAAGACATGCGCAGCATACCGCTTTCTGCGTTTTTGGTTCCTTGTTTTGGGTTTGAAGTTTGGGTTGGGAATTTGAGATTTGAAGTTTGTGTTTGGGGTTTAAAGTTTTTAGTTAGATAAAAGTGAGTAGTGACTGCTTAGTTGGTGAGGAGGGTGTCATGCAAAGAGTGCAAAGGAATTTTTGAACTGAACGAGTGCTAATTTAAATATGCAAAAAAATCATTAAATATTTTTGATGAAGAGCGAAGAGAAGAGAATGGTGAGACGTGAAAGGGTAGTAGATAATGTATTGTAATCACAAATGGGGGAGACAACCGCTTCAAAAAATAAGGCGCTAAATGGGCTGTGCTTAGTGAAAGGTAAGGGCGATACCAAACTACATATAGCAATAAATGGGCTAGACAAGAAGCTATGTGACAGACAAAATGTACGTAAGCAAATGTGTAGAGGATTGCTTGACTGCCATGGCAAACGACTATTAAATAGCTTGTGATATATAGGATGGAATTGCTGTTGCTGTGTGGTGCAAGATAGGGTGAGATGTATGAAAATGGAGTAGCGTGAAGGTTGGTGAATGTGATTGCAGTTAAACGGAAAGAACGCAACGCCTGAACAACAGGGAAGCGTAATATATGAGCCTTATGCTGCACACAGGCTATGCTAAAGATTGCCTTATTTTTTGTAGCACCACTGAAAAGGGTGGTTAGGGATTTGTGGTTCTTCAAAAAAGGTGTGTGGCGTAGCAGAAGTGCAGTGACTATTTAAAATAATGCAGGTTATAGGATGTGTCATACCAACTCAAACAATAATCAAAAATGGTGCAATACTATAACTGCTGGGTGCATTATGTTTCAATAGTGAACCGACGAGCTGTTACTGGCGCAAGGGCTGCTGTGTGAGCGGTTGGAGCAGCCCGACTTATTGTAGGCAATGTAAAGCATTAGCTAAGGCTTTTGCACATAGAGATTCTTCGTAAACTCAGGATGACAACGCAAGCTCAGGATGACAAGGAATGTGTAAGTGCCTTAATAGCCTAGCGACATTGCCCGCAAGAAGTGTGTCAGTAATAGATGGCGGCACTGCCCTGTGTGATGGCTGGGTGGGAGTAAATAGTTGGTGGCGCAGCCACGCCGATTGCATGCATTTAAGTTGGATAAACTGAACATTATGAGAAGGGTCTTAAATATTAGATCATAATTTTTTTTGTATTATTTTTACAGAAGTAAAAAGATTAACTATCATTTTGTTAAATTGAAATTTTGATAATTAAAATGGCTAATTAGTTTGTTAAATTATTAGATAATATTTGCATATTTTACATATCTTCTATTTTCTATGCAACACTGTTATGCTAGAATAAGTTGTGTGCAAATTAAGTCTGCAATTCACGATAAAATATGGCTCACGAAATATTATTACTTGAAAAAATCAAACAAAATGATGCTCTTGCTTTTAAAGAGTTATTCTACATGTATGTAAACAAGGTGCACAACTTTGTTCTTGGATACTTGAAGAATAAACATGAAGCTGAGGATATTACTCAAGTTGTATTTGAAAAAATTTGGGAAAATAGAATGAGCATCGATACTAATAAATCGTTTGATGGTTTTCTCTTTACCATTGCATATCGAGTAACAATAGATCATTTTAGGAAAGTGTCTTCCCAAAAGTATTTAGCTACTATCGAACTTTTTGATGGGGCTGAATTATTACCTGACGCTTCCTCTGCTGATTATTTAATTAATCAACATCAGTTTGAATCTCTTTATGAAAAAGCATTAAACACATTAACCGATAAGAGAAAAGAAATTTTTTTATTAAGTCGACATGAAGGGCTGAGTAATAACAAAATAGCTATAAAATTAAATATATCAATCAAGACTGTTGAAAATCAAATGACTTCAGCATTAGCAACGCTACGAGATTTCTTCAAAAACTCAAATTTGCTTTTACTCGCTTTTTTTCTTTTTAAATTTTTTTAGAAAACCGTAGGGGGTAGACATTTTTTTTCCGTAATAATTATAATAGTCTTTACAATGAATCATTTTTTACTAAATAAGTTTTTCGCCAATGAATGTTCCTCTTCTGAAAGGAAGGTAGTAATTGATTGGATGCTAAATGCACAAAATGATTTTTTGTTAAAAGAGTGGATGAAAGATAATTGGGATAAGCTCTCAGACTTTGATACAGAAAATGACCTAGATATAGATAAAATGTGGACTAAGCTCCAAGCTTCATTACAATTTGAAGTTGATAGCCAACTACCGGGCTTTGAAAATACAACCTCAACTTTTAAAGGTGAATTTTCTAAATATAGAAAGATTTACAAGAGTGTTGCCGCAGCCGCTGCAATTCTTATAATATTCTCATTAACTATTATCTGGGTACAAAAAAGAAACGCCTCTAGGGGTTTAACAGCTTATAATAAACCTAGTACAACTATTACTAATAATGAAAATGTAGCCAAGTTAATTGTTTTAGAAGATGGTACCAAAGTATCCTTGAGCAAAAATGCATCCTTAACTTATAATACTATTTCTACTATGGATAGAAGAGAGGTAAATCTAGAGGGTGATGCTTTCTTTGATGTAGTGAAAAATCCAGAGAAGCCTTTTTTAGTTTACTCTAAAAATATAATTACTAAAGTTTTAGGTACGAGTTTTTCAATTCATTCTAATATAAATTCTAATGATGTTACTGTATCTGTAGTAACTGGGAAAGTACAAGTTTTTGAGAAAAATGAGGAAAATTTAGAACTGATTAATAGCAAGGTACTTTCTAATAAAGGCATTCTTCTTACACCAAACCAAAAAACAATATACACTGCAAGCAAACAAAACTTTGAAACATCTATTGTAGAGACTCCTGTACTACTAAATAATATTACATTAGAAAAAAACTACTTTGATTTTAATAGATCTTACTTGCCTGATGTTGTAAATAAGTTACAAAAGGTATATGGAATTGAAGTGGTTTTGGAAAATGATAATTTCAATAAGTGTATTTTTTCGGGTGATATTACAGAAGAAAATCTATACGAAAAACTAGATTTAATATGTAAGTCTATTGGCGCTACGTATGAGATTTCTGGTACAAGAATACTAATAACGGGAAAAGGATGTAAATAATTTTTATTAACTAGTACAATATGTAAATATAAGAATCTAATTGCAAAAAAGGGTGCTGTAATGTTGGAGCATTACAAACACCCTCGCCATTTGGCATGTCATTGAACGAAATTCTGATAACGAACAAAAACGCCACGAAAATATGAAAAAAAAGCAACTTGTTGCTAAAATACTGCTTGCTATGAAAATATCTTTCATACAACTGTCTATCACGCTACTCACATTAACTTTTGTATATGCAAATGAAAGCGATGGACAGAACATTCTAACTAAAAAAATATCAGTTTCTGTAAAAAAAGGTGAAATACGTAAAGTGATTGAACTAGTTCAGTCGCAAACTGACTTGCGTTTTATTTACAGCCCTAACTCAATTGATGATAGTAAAATTGTGAGTTATACTTGTCAAGCAAAAACTTTAAAGGATTTTTTTGAAGAATTTCTTAGTTCTGTTGGTATTACTTACAAAATAGTGAATGAAAAAAAGGTATTATTATACCTAGAAAAAAAAATTGAAATAGATTCACTAACGACTGATATAAATTCAAATTTACCACCACCTATTATTGTCACTGGAACAGTAAAAGATGAGAAAGGTAATAAAATAGACGGTGTTAGTGTAAAACTAAAAAATTCTCTTGTATCTGTAATTACAGATAAGGAAGGGAAATACAGTATTAAGGTTCCAGATGTTAAAAGTATATTAGTATTCTCCTATGTGGGCTACACAATTGTTGAGAGAGGTATTGGTGCCAATAGAATAGTTGATATTGTTTTGAAAGAAGAGACTTCTGATTTAAACGATGTTATTGTTGTAGGTTATGGTACGCAAAAGAGAAAAGACTTAACAGGCGCAATTGCTAAAGTGAACATGGAAGATTTAAATAAAGCTCCTGTTCGATCTTTTGACGAAGCATTGGCGGGCAGAGTGGCTGGTGTTCAAGTTTCTTCCCAAGATGGCCAACCAGGCTCGCAAGTAAATATTGTAATACGCGGAAATAATTCTGTAACCCAAGACAATTCACCTTTGTACGTAATTGATGGTTTTCCAATAGAGGGATACAATAATAATTTATTAAGTCCGAATGAAATTGAAAGCATTGAAATATTGAAAGATGCATCTGCTACTGCAATTTATGGTGCACGTGGTGCTAATGGTGTAATTATGATAACTACCAAAAAAGGAAAAGAAGGACCACCTGTAGTTACATACGATGCATACTATGGTTTGCAAAACCGTATAAAAAAAATAGCTTTATTATCTCCATATGATTTTGCAAACCTACAAATTGAGACTTTAGGAATTCCAGCGTTTACTGCTTTGTATTTAACACCAAGTAATAGAAAATTGGATGACTACAAAAATTTAGAAAGTTTTGATTGGCAGGATATGCTTAACAGAACTGCACCCATGTATAACAACTTTATTAGTGTAGCTGGTGGCACAAGACAAACTAAATACTCAATGTCTGGTTCTATTACAGGGCAAGATGGTATAATAAAGGCCTCAAGTTATACACGTTATCAAGGTAGAGTTTCGCTTGATCAAACTGTGAGCGATAAGTTTAAAACAGGTGTAAATATTAGTTATAGTAGTGTATTACAGAAAGGTACTCCACCATCTTCAACCTACAGTGCTGCTACGTCTAATTTATTATATCAAGCTTGGGGTTTCCGTCCTATAACTGGTAGAGATTATGATGATTTTGCAGATAACCTCTACGACCCAGATATACCCAGTTCTAGTAACTATATTGTTAATCCTGTTGCTACTGCAGAAAACGAGCTTCGCAATAACACTACAAATAATATTGTTATAAATGTTTATGCAGATTATCAAATAAACACAAAACTTAGATTTAGAACTACAGCTGGTATAAACAATATTTTTTTATCTCGAGAAGCTTTCAATAATTCAAATACAAATTCTGGTGGACCAAATTCTGTTTTTAAACAAGGTGTAAATGGGGCTATTTCTACCTTATCTACAAATAATTGGTTAAATGAGAATACTTTAACCTATACAAATAGATTCAATAAAGTCCACGATTTATCTATTGTGGCAGGCATTACAGCAGCAGGTACAAAAATAAGGAGCTATACATTTTCTGCTAATCAGATACCCAACGAATCTTTAGGTATTAATGGATTACGTGAAGGTGTTCCGTTAACTAACCAAATAGCAAGTAGCGAATCGGTTTTAGCCTCTTATCTAGCAAGAGTTAATTATAATTATAAGTCTAAATATCTAGTTACTCTTACTTATCGGGTTGATGGTTCTTCCCGATTTGCAAAAGAGAACAAATATAGTTATTTTCCTTCTGGTTCTATCGCCTGGCGTTTTAGTAACGAGGAATTTATGAAAAAAATAAAATTTGTATCTGATGCTAAAATTCGCTTAGGATTCGGGTTTACAGGTAACAATAGAGTAAGTGATTTCGCTTATTTACCACAGTTGTCATCCCCTATAGCTAGTGTATATCCCTTTGATAATAACCCAACTACCAATATTGGGGCAAATCGCACCACTGTTGGTAATCCAGATTTGAAGTGGGAAACAACTGAACAGACAAATGCAGGGTTAGATATTAGTTTTTTAAAAAACAGAATGTCATTAACTATTGATGTCTATAAGAAAATAACAAAAGACTTGTTGTTAAACGCACAATTACCTGGTAGTTCTGGTTTTATAACAGCATTTAAAAATATTGGTAAGGTTAGAAACCAAGGGCTTGAGATAACACTTAATACCACAAATATTGATGGCAAAAAATTTAAATGGTATAGTAGTTTTAATATAGCATTTAATGAAAGTAAGGTTTTGCAATTATCACAAAATCAAGATGCATTACCTGTAAGTGTAAGATGGGATCAAAACTATTCTAGCCTTACACCTTATTTAGCCAAAATAGATCAACCAATGTCATCTTTTTACGGGTTAATTTCTGAAGGTTTGTATCAATACGAAGATTTTAATATTCAAACAGGCAATTCAGGTGTTAAATATGCTTTGAAAGATGAGATAACTTCAAATGGTAATATTCGAGCTAATATTCAGCCTGGTGATATTCGATATGCTGATTTAAATGGCGATAAAACAATAGATGCACGAGACTACACCATTATTGGTAGAGGATTGCCATTGTATACTGGTGGTTTCAGTAACAATTTCAGATATAAAAACTTCGATTTAAATATATTCTTTCAATGGTCAGTGGGGAATGATATTATAAATGCGAATCGACATATTTTCGAAAGCGGATATAGACAGCACCTTAATCAATATGCGACCTATGCAAATAGATGGTCACCTGCAAACCAAACATCTGACATACCTAGGTATTCTGTACCAGGAAATTATCAGTATTCTAGCAGGGTAATTGAAGACGGCTCTTATTTAAGACTTAAAACCGTAGCCTTGGGATATAATTTGCCAGAAAATGTTTTGAAGACATTGAAATTGAAAAATATCCGATTGTCTTTATCTGCCCAAAATTTATTCACTTGGACTAATTACTCAGGGTTAGATCCAGAAGTATCAGTAAGAAATAGTGCTTTAACACAGGGCTTTGACTTCTCTGCTTATCCGCGTGCAAGGGTTATTTCTTTAAATGTAAATGTGAGATTCTAACGATTAATAATACATTTTATGAAAAAAGTACTAATATTTATACTTATTATACAATTTTGTTTTTTATCATGCAACAAATTCTTAGATAAAAAGCCTTTAGATGCTATAGCACCAGACAATTATTATAAAACGTCTCAAGAACTTGCAAGAGCTCTAACAGGGGTTTATGATATTTTGGGGCGTGCTGAACTTTATGGCAGCTCTATACCCATCGATTTTAGTATGGGTACAGACGAAGCTTATAGTAATATAAATGGTGCAACGGGAATATTGGTAAACCAATTCGATCCTTCTAACCCAGCAATCAATAATATGTGGAATTCTCTTTATACGGGTATTGATAGGGCTAACTTGCTACTTGAAAAACTGGATGCTTCCAACGCTGACTCAGCAACAAAAAGTGTTACACGAGGCGAGGCCTTATTTTTAAGGGCCTATTACCACTTTGTACTCGTTAGCTTTTTTGGTGACGTTCCTTTAAAATTAACATCCACACAATCAGTAATAAATGTATCGTTACCAAGAACTCCATCCACGGTTATATACGATCAAATAACCAAGGATATGATAGAAGCTGAGGGCAGAGTAAGAACTGCTACAGAGGTTAAAACAGGCGGACGTATCAGCAAATCTGCTGTTAGAGGGATCCTGGCTAGAGTTTATTTGTATTGGTCAGGCTACCCTCTAAATGCCAAGAAATATGATGAAGTTTTGAAATGGGCGCAAATGGTAAATCAAAATGGTGAGCATTCACTTAATCCTGACTACAGATCCATTTTTATTAATTATGCACAAGATAAATATGATATCAAGGAAAGTATTTGGGAGGTTGAGTTTTATTTTCCTGGTGCGAACACTTATACAGAGGGATCAAGGTTAGGTAATATTAACGGTGTTCAGTGTTCAAATTTAGATACAGGCTATAGTTATGGTCAAATGAATGGAACGGCAAAACTTTTTAATAGCTACGGGGGAACATTATCTTATTGCCTAGATAACCGACGTGATTGGGTAATGGCCAATTATAAACTTGGTGGCACAAACCCAATTCGCACACAGATTACAGGTGGTAATTTGTATGATAGAAATTCAGCCAAATGGAGAAGGGAATATGAACCATATGCAGCAAAAGATAAAAACTTTACAAATCAAAATTTTCCACTTCTTAGATACTCTGATGTACTCTTAATGATTGCAGAAGCAGATAATGAACTAAATGGACCACAGAGTTTAGGAATCAATGCAATTAATTCCGTTCGCCAAAGAGCATATAAGAGTATAGCAAGTGCAACAATTATTAATGGTGGTAGCGGTTATATATCTGCACCAAACGTAGTTATCATAGGTAATGGTACTGGTGCTACAGCTACAGCAACAATAAGTGCTGGTAAGGTATCAGCTATCAATATCATTTACCCAGGATACGGTTATCAATCTCAACCAGCTATTACCATTAGTGGTGGCGGAGGCACAGGTACAACTGCAAGTGCAGTATTGGCGAAGTCGACTGATGCAGATGTAACGACGTCAGATATTGCAGATAAAGATGCGTTTAGAACGGCTATACAAAATGAGAGATTACGTGAACTCTGTTCAGAGGGATACAGGCGTTTTGATCTAATTAGATGGGGTAATTATGTTCAATACATGAATAACTATGCTTTTGATACACAAAATGCATCAACTATAGCTGCCATAAAAAATGTGACGTCACGAAATGTTTTATTACCTATTCCTTCAACCGAATTATCTGTAAACAAATTGGCTACACAAAATCCAGGTTATTAATAAAAAAATTATGAAAACTTATATATACTGTCTTTTAGCTTTAGTTATTTTTTACGCTTGTAAAAAAACAGATGTTACATCACCTACAGACTTTGATGTAACAGTAAATAAGAATACTTATAAAGTAGGCGATACAGTTCGTTTCTTATTAACTGGTAATCCAGATTATGTATATCATTATGCTGGTGATTCGGCTAATAGGTATGAAAATAGAAATAGAACATCTTTAACTGGTAAAGTCACTATGTCTTTTACCTCTAGACTTACACAAGGTTCTACAGATTCTACGAAACAACAGAATACGTTGCAAGTGTTAATCTCGAATAATTTTGTAACGCCAAGCGCTGGTTATTTAATTGATTCTGCGGCAGTAGTTAATAGTGGCTCAAGCATCTGGACAAATATTACAAACAGATTCTTTTTGCCTAAAACTCCAAGTAATGCCTCAATAAACTCAGGTGTAGCCGATATTACCGATTATGCTAAGGCAAGCGAAGGAAAACCCGTTTACATTGCTTTTAAATATAACGATGTTTCAGACCCCATACAGCTTCAACGATTTTGGTATCTTACTAATATTACCGTTGATAATACATTACCTGATGGCTCTAAAAATAATATCTTATTTCTTATTAACCGATCTTCAAATCCACTTTTTAGTATAGTGAATATTAAAAACAGCGATGTAAGATGGGGTATTGGTAGCTCTGCGGCTCAGGTTAGCATTCAGGGTGGTACAGTGGCAGGAACAGCCGATAATGAAGACTGGTTAATTTCTCGAGCATTAAACCTTTCTCAAGTTTCACCCGATAATGCCATACCAGTAAAAACTATTTCTGACAATGCCGTTTCATTAGTAACAAAAGTGTACACAAAGCCTGGTACCTATAATGTTGTGTTTTTAGCAAGCAATCAAAATGTTTACTCAAAAGCAGAAACAATGAAACAACTAACGATAACAGTTACACCATAAAAATTGATTCATGAGGGTTAAGAAACAGCGGTTTTTAATAATTTTTTTTATAAATGTCTTTTTTACACTTGTTGCACAAGAGGCTTTAGCACAAAAAATAATGCAAGTGCCCGCCATGTATTATAGCGATAGTGGTGTAAATAAAAAGCCCTACGCTAAAGATCCGTATTTAATATATTTTAACCACACTTATTTTATGTATTATTCTATACCAGGCCCACAGTTAAAAGCTTGGTATATAGGTATAGCTACCAGCAACGATTTAGTAAATTGGAAAAAAGCAGGCGATATTAAACCCATTGAAGGTTTCGAATCAAAAGGCATTTGTGCACCTAGTTGTATAGTGAAAAATGGCGAATTGCACATCTTTTATCAAACCTATGGTAATGGTAAAAAAGATGCCATCTGCCATGCAGTATCTACCGATGGTTTGCATTTTCAAAGAGATGGTTCAAACCCAATTTTCAAACCGACGGGTAAATGGAATATTGGTAGGGCTATTGATGCAGAAGTTGTTTTTTACAAAAATCAGTATTTTCTATATTTCGCCACAAGAGATAGTTCCTACACCATTCAACAGCAAGGTGTTGCAGTTACCAATGCTAACTCAAATTTTAGCAGAGATTCTTGGGTACAATTATCTATAGATAGTGCCATTTTAAAACCCCAATTGCCATGGGAAACAAAGTGTACAGAAGCTGCTTCTTGTATTGTAAAAGATGGTTGTTTATATATGTTTTATGCGGGTGGTTATAATAATGAGCCGCAGCAAATAGGTGTTGCAAAAAGCATCGATGGCTTGCACTGGCAAAGGGTTTATAATGAACCACTTTTGGCAAACGGCAAACAAGGCACTTGGAACGAGAGTGAAAGTGGCCATCCCAATATTTTTAAAGACCAAAAAGGAAAATACCACTTGTTTTTTCAAGGTAATAACGATAAAGGCAATACTTGGTACTTATCAAAAGTAGAAATAGGCTGGAATAAAAAAGGGCCTTTCATTATAAAGTAAAAAAGATAAGGCAAATAAAAATATTTAACAATGGAAAGAAGAAAAGTAATAAAAAATTTAGCCGCTGCATTACCTGCCTTATGGTTGTCAAAAGCAATGGCAAGTGGTAGTATGATTAACAGCTTTGATAATAATGTAACAATTGCTAAAGGGCCTTTTAAACCCACTTGGGATTCGTTAAAAGCCTATCAAACACCCGATTGGTTTAGAGATGCAAAGTTTGGCATTTGGGCACATTGGGGGCCGCAATGCCAGCCCGAAAGAGGCGATTGGTATGCTCGTAAAATGTATATTGAAGGAAGTGAACAATACAAATTTCATGTAGAAAAGTATGGTCATCCATCAAAATTTGGTTTTAAAGATGTTATTAATGAATGGAAAGCCGAGCAGTGGGATCCTGAAGCTATTGTTTCATTGTACAAAAGGGCAGGGGCTCAGTACTTCTTTGCGTTAGCAAATCACCACGACAATTTTGATTTATACAACAGTAAATACCATAAGTGGAATTGCAAAAGCAAACGGAATGAGATTTGGTGTAAGCGTACATGCTGCTCATGCTTGGACGTGGTACGAAACTGCACAAAAAGCAGATACAGCAGGCCCTTTAGCTGGTGTACCTTACGATGGTAACCTTACAAAAGCCCAAGGTAAAGGTACTTGGTGGGAAGGCTTAGACCCTCAAGAATTGTACGCACAAAACCATCCTTTAAGTGCCGATAGTACGGACACAGAAAAAATTCACAAACAATGGGATTGGATAAATGGTGCAAGTGTACCTTCTAAAGCATTTTGTAATAATTTTTTGAATCGTACTATTGACTTGCTAGATACTTACGAGCCCGACCTAATTTATTTTGATGATACTGCTTTGCCGTTATGGCCTGTAAGTGATGCTGGGCTTAAAATTGCGGCTCACATGTACAATAAAAGTATAAAAAAACATGGTAAGCCAAACGCTGTTTTATTTGGAAAAATATTAACGGCAGAACAACAGCAATGTATGGTTTGGGATATAGAAAGGGGACAAAGTAATAAAATAGAACCGCTTCCTTGGCAAACCGATACCTGTATTGGTAAATGGCATTACGATAGACGAATATTTGATAATCATAGATACAAGAGTGCCAAAACAGTTGTACAAACTTTGGTAGATGTAGTAAGTAAAAACGGTAATCTTTTACTAAACGTGCCACTGCGTGGTGATGGCTCAATGGATAGCGATGAAAAACTGGTAATAGAAGAAATTACTGGTTGGATGGATATTAATAAAGAGGCCATTTTTGGTACAAGACCTTGGATGGTTTTTGGCGAAGGACCAGCTATGGAAACCGCTGCACCGCTTTCTGCACAAGGGTTTAACGAAGGAAAAGGTAAACCATTTGGTGCACAGGACATTCGTTTTACAACCAAAGGAAATGCTTTATATGCCATTGTTTATGGCTGGCCAAAAGATGGCAAAGTAGTTATTAAAAGCCTTGGCAAAAATG
>JAAFHG010000651.1 GCA_013297585.1 Chitinophagales bacterium | reverse complement strand
ATAGTTAAAATACTAATGTGTTATATGCCACCTAAAGACACTATTATTTAAATATAATTAATTTTGCTTGTTTGGCACCAATAATATTACATAATTAAGCAGCAATTTGTACATTCGTATTACTATGTCAGATATTTATTTGGTAATTACAGGTATCGTTATCACGCTTATTTTCATTGCCTTTTTTGCGGGCTACGAAATTGCGTTTATTAGCGCCAATCGTTTAAGCATCGAATTAAAGAAAAAGCAAGGCAAGCGTAGTGGTATTATTCTATCTAATTTCATGGAGCATCCAACAAGGTTTATAGGTACTTGCTTGGTAGGGCTCAATGTGTTTTTAGTTATTTATGGTTTATTGTTTGATGAGTTGCTAAAACTACTTATTTGGAATCCTTTGCCTGCATGGCTTAATAACAACTACGCTAAACTATTTGTAGATACGCTTATCTCATCTTTTGTGGTATTAATTATTGGAGAGTTTATACCAAAAGCTGTTTTTAGAGCAAAAAACGATGTATTGGTAAATGTATTTGCTAGGCTAGCTAATTTCTTTTATGGCTTGTTTTTGCCATTAGCGACTTTTTTTGTAGGCGTTTCGCAATGGATATTAAAGTATTTGTTTAATGTAAAAGTGGGCGACAAAAACAATGCATTTAGCAAAGTAGATTTAGAACATTTTTTTCAGCAAACTAAAGAATTAGATGAAGACAATCAAGAGTTAAATACAGAACTCTTTGAAAATGCTTTAAGCTTACCTACCATTAAAATTCGCCAATGTTTAGTACCTCGTACCGAGATTGAAGCCATAGAAATTACTGCTACTATAGAAGGTATAAGGCAACGTTTCATAAGTACGCAGCTCAGTAAATTATTGGTGTACGATGATAATATTGATAATATTCTTGGTTATATTCATCAGTTAGATTTGTTTAAAAAGCCAGTTACATTAAAAGAAATTTTACTACCAATACCTGCTGTACCAGAAAGTATGAGTGCAACCGATTTGATTAATAAATTTACCAAAGAAAGAAAAAGCATTGCTTGGGTGGTAGATGAATTTGGCGGTACTGCTGGTATTATTACCATGGAAGACGTTCTAGAAGAAATTTTTGGTGAGATAAAAGACGAGTACGATACTGAAGATTTTGTAGAAAAGCAATTGGCAGAAGATGAGTTTATTTTTAGCGGCCGCTTAGAGCTAGATTATTTAAACGAAAAATACAATTTGGAATTTCCAACAGGTACTTCTGAAACGTTGAGCGGTTATATCATCAACCATTTTGAAACCATACCAAAGCAAAAAGAAAGCATTATTATAGCCGATTACCAGTTTGATATTTTAAACGTAAGCGACACTAGAATAGAAATGGCTAAACTGAAAATATTACGATAATAAAAAAGGGTTGAAAATTTTAAATTTTCAACCCTTTTTTATTAAAATCTATCACAGTAAATCTGTAAAATCATAGTTAATTAGCGGTTACTTTCTCTGGTCTCATCTGAGGAAACAACAACACATCTTGTATTGAAGGGCTATTGGTCATCAACATACACAATCTATCAATACCAATGCCAATACCACTTGTAGGTGGCATACCATATTCTAAAGCACGTAAAAAGTCATTGTCTATAAACATCGCTTCGTCATCACCTCTTTCCATCAATTTAGCTTGCTCTTCAAAACGTGCTCGTTGATCTATCGGGTCGTTCAGCTCGCTATAAGCATTAGCAATTTCTTTACCATTTACCATTAGCTCAAAACGTTCTACTAAGCCTTCTTTGCTACGGTGTTTTTTGGTAAGTGGACTCATTTCAACTGGATAATCGATAATGAATGTTGGTTGGATGTAGGTATGTTCACTTGTTGCGCCAAAAATTTCATCTATCAATTTGCCTTTACCAATATTGTTTGGTACAGCAATATTTAATCGCTTACACACGTCACGTAAGCCAGCTTCATCTTTATCACTTACATCAATACCTGTATTTTCTTTTATAGCATCATGTATGCTAATACGCTTAAATGGTGCTTTAAAGCTAATAGTTTTATCGCCAACAGTCACATCAGTTGTGCCGTGCAATGCCAAAGCAATTTTCTCGAATAATTGCTCAGTTGTATCCATCATCCAGAAATAATCTTTGTAAGCTGTATACCACTCTAAAACCGTAAATTCAGGATTGTGTGTTCTATCCA
>JAAFHG010000055.1 GCA_013297585.1 Chitinophagales bacterium | reverse complement strand
TTGCTTCGTGCCTCGCAATGATGGGTTACTATTCTACGTCACTGCGACGAAGGAAGCAGCCTGCAACCCTACACTAGATTGCTTCGTGCCTCGCAATGATGGGTTTGTGCCTCGCAATGACGGGTTTGTGCCTCGCAATGACGAGTTACTATTCTACGTCACTGCGACGAAGGAAGCAGTCTGCATTTGAGATTGCTTCGTGCCTCGCAATGATGGGTTTGTGCCTCGCAATGACGAGTTACTATTCTACGTCACTGCGACGAAGGAAGCAGTCTGCATTTGAGATTGCTTCGTGCCTCGCAATGACGGTACTAAAACAAAAGCATCACCAAAGCCTTACTATTTCCCACAAATCATTCCATTCTGGATTAATCGAATTTATCAACGCTTCCTTTTGCTTTCTATTTCCTCCTTTAATTCTTTTCTCGGCAGCAATAGCTTCTTCAATACTATAAAACCCTTGGTAATATACCAACTTAACACAATTGTATTTTGCAGTAAAGCTATCAGGATAAACTTTATTCTTATGTTCTTGTACTCGTTTTATTAAATTACTAGTTACACCAGTATATAATGTTGTATTGTTTAAGCTAGACATAATGTATATACACCCGCCTTTACCTTCTATCATTTTGAAAAATAATGTTTATTAATAAATCACTTTTTGCATCTCTCTTCTACGTCACTGCAAGGCGTTGCGAAGAATGAAGCAAACTAGCCTAACCTTCTACGTCACTGCGACGAAGGAAGCAGTCTAACCTCTTGCACTAGATTGCTTCGTGCCTCGCAATGACGGGGAATTATAGATAGGAGTAAAAATAAAGGTAATTGCGATAAAGATATGGCAAATTATCACACCCTGTCATCTGCCGTGGCGGACATACTTCTTCTGCTAGGGATTAAAAGTATTACCTACTGATACAAAAACGAACGCCCCACAATTTTTGTGAGGCGTTCGTTATTTACATATGTGGTAGCCAGTTATTCAACCACAATCTTCTCGGTAGATTGTGCTTTGTCTGACACTATTTTTAATAAGTAAATGCCTTTTATGCAACCATTTAATGGTACATTAATTACTTGACCCGCAACTGTTGTATTGAGTTTGTTTTGGTAAATAATTTTACCTGAAATATCTGTTAACACCAATTGAATTTTACCTACATCGCCTTTGATGTGTAATGCTGTATTACCACCAGCTTTACTAAGTGTTGGGTACACTTGCCATGCGGCTGTTTCATTGGTACTAACAGTAATGGTTTGTACACTAGAATATGAGTGCTTACCATCTTTATCTACTTGCTGTATGCGGTAGTAAACAGTGCCAGTAGCAGGTTGCTTATCTACAAAAGAGTAACTTGTAGCTGCTTGCGTATTGCCATTTAACGAAGCTACCGTACCAATGCTGCTAAAGTTTACGCCATTGGTGCTGCGTTCTACCTCGTAACGTTCGTTGTTTACTTCATTAGCTACTTGCCATAGTACGTTTACCGCATTGTTATAGCCTTTTTGCGCTGTAAAGCTTAACCATGTAACTGGTAAAATGGTGGTGTAAGCATCTTTACTTGTAAATACATAATACTCACCCGGCTGTAGCGATGGCATTACATACCCAAAGCCACTAACAGTAATTGGTGGTGCTGATGGATTTAAGTAATTGTACCAAGTACCATTGCTAGGAAAACCAACCACCGCAAACTGAGAATTTACATCAAAATTACCTACTGCAACTACGCTTAGGTTAGCATCAAACACTTTTAGTTGTTTTACTAAACCAGTAAGGCTATAGTTATTGGCAATAACACCTGTTGTAAATGTAGAGGTGAATTGTGGTGAGGTTCTAAGCGTTAATAATTTAGAATACACATCGTATAAGCCCTTTCTATCTGCATTTAACAAATAATCCCATTTTACTGGTTTAGGGTCTGTTCTACAATTGTTATTGATGCTAAGGTTAGGGCAGGTATTAATTGAGTAATCGTACCCTAATTCACCAAATTGCCACATCATTTTAGGGCCAGGAATCATAGCCCAAATAGCAGCCGACATAGCACTACGTTTAGTAGCTGTAGCTAAGTTTTTGGTACTGTAAGAGCCTCCAGAATTAGCATTACCATATTGTAAAGTTTGGAATAATAATCTTTCTTCATCGTGGCTTTCTTGGTAGGCAATTAAGTTATTTTCACTCCAACTTCTATTTACAGCAACCGAATTGCTTAAATCCCAATCACTATTGTACCCCATTGTAGACTGCTGAAAACTGTGCGACATATTACCCCAAAGCATCATGCCATAATTAGATAATTCAATCTCTTCACTATTATCTGCAAAATGCTCTAGTATGCAATAAGCGCTAGGCGATACTGCTTGCATTTTGTTGTAAATACGTTTCCAAGTATTTATTCTTCCTTGGTCGTAATTACCCCACAGACCTACATTACTGCCCGAGTTTGTTTGTGTAAAGCCTTTTGACAAATCCCATCTAAAACCATCAATTTTATAATTACTTAACCAATGCGTTACTACATTATCTACCAAGTCTTTAGTTGCTTGGCTTTCATGATTAAAATCGTAACCCACATTAAATGGATGCAATGCTATTGGGTTAAACCAAGGGCTGTTAGCTGCTGGTCTACTATTCGCAGCATCCCAATACATTCTTACCATTGGCGATTCGCCAAAAGCATGGTTCATGGCAATATCCATAATTACGGCAATACCATTTGCATGGCAAGCATCTATAAATTGCTTAAACGCTACTTCGGTACCGTAAGCTTTATCTGGCGCAAAAAAGAAACTAGAGTTGTAGCCCCAGCTATTATTGCCTTCAAATTCAGATACTGGCATTAATTCGATAGCATTAATACCTAAGCGCTTTAAGTAAGGGATTGAGTCTTGTGTGGTTTTCCAATCTTGTGCGGCTGTAAAATCTCTTACTAATAATTCGTAAATAATCAAATTACGTTTATCAGGCCTAGTAAAGTTGGGTACTTGCCAGTTGTATGCTGGTTTAGCTGTTTGTAAAACACCAACAATACCGCTTGTTTTGCCTACAGGGTAAGGCTTTAAGTTAGGGTAGGTTGTTGCAGAAATATATTGATCGTTAAATGGATCTAATACTTTTTCAACTGTATAATCGGCTAGTTTTAAATTGCCATCAATTACATATTGAAAAGCATATTCGGTAGTAGGTGTGAGACCCGTTAATTTAATCCAATAACGCAAACCATCGGGTGTAATATTCATTTGGTATTGCGCTGTTTGCTGCCAATTATTAAAATCGCCAATTACAAACACATTGGTTTTATTAGGTGCATACAGCACCAAAGTTGCTGATGTATTATCGTTAACATCGTAGTTAATGCCATCTTTTAAACCACTTGGCAATGCTGCTACGGTATTAATAGCTGCAACTACAAAGTTTAATGTATCAGATTTTACATTGCTGCCCGCTGTAGCTCTTGCAACTACTTGTTGGTTGCCTACTGCTGTAATACTTGTATTAAAAGTTGCAGTAGTTACATTATTAGTTGTAGATAATAAATTGCCATTAAAGTACAATGCAATGGTAGACGATTGACTAGCATTTGCAGTTATGGTTAAAGCGTCGCCCACAACTTTTGTTATTGGTTCTATTACGGGTGTAAATAATGGTTGGCTTGGTGGCACATCAATTCTTACATTTAAGCTAGCATCATACACGGTAATGTACATGTCTGAGCCATCTGCATTAGCTAGTTTTTTTGAACCATTACCAGATCTAAATAAAATGGCAATTTTTCTAATACTTTCTGTAGGGTCGGTAATACCAAAAAAACTTCTTAAACTTGTATTAATGGTAAATGTCCATTTATTATTACCAATATAGGCACAATTTGCAGCCGGTGTAGCTGTTGTAAAAGAGGTATAAGGTAGATACTTCCAATCGCTTGAGCTAGCACTCTTAGAAGTTATGGCACCAATATGCACATACACATCGCTAGTAGGTGTGTAATCTTTTAAGCCTTGATTACCTTTTGTAGCATCTGCTGTAATCACAATAGCTGAAGATGTTTCTTGAATAAATCCAGGTGAAGTGCTTAGTAGTTGGGCATTTGCATATCCAATTAATAATAAAGAGAGAAGTGTAAATACTTTTTTCATTTTGGCTATATTTTATTTTTTGTGTAATTATTACACATTAAACGTTTGAAGCAAAATTTGTGTATTTTTTACACATTACCAAAAAATAATGCAACGCTTTGAAAATAGAATACTTGCGCTGCGCAAATGAACAAATTGTGGTATAAAGCATTAAAAAAACTGATAAATTTACAGATACGGCAGTTTTAATAGCACAAATTATATTTTATATTTTACAAATACATATTGACTACAAGCAGCAACTACACAACAATTTACCTCTTGTAGCAGTTAGTAACATTTGTTATACTACAAAATGCACATTGCAATTGTTTATCTGTTAGTTTTGAAGTATTGACTATGAAGAAGATAACAATCATTTTAATACTATGTTTTGGCTATAGCCAGTTGTTGCTTGGTGCGCACTTAAAAGGCGGTTGGATACAGTACGAATACATAGGCCCAGGCACAACTGCTGGTACTAATAAATATAAAATTACCGTTAGGCAATACTTATTATGTTCATCTGCCGGTGGACAAATAGATCAAACTATTTACTTAGGTATTTTTGATGGTGCTACTAATGCCCTTGAACAGAGTGTTTCTATTCCTTTAAGTTCTGGAGGTACAGATGTGTTAAATAAATCTACTTACGACCCTTGTATTAATAATGCACCTACTGTTTGCTATCGTATTGATAGATACGAAACCACAATAGATCTTAGCGCAAATACTGCTGGTCATATTTTAGCGGTTCAACGCTGCTGCCGCATACCTGGCATAGTAAATGTGTCAAATTCTGGTTCGGTAGGTGTTAGCTACTATAATAAAATACCTGGCACCATAAGCAATATTGATTATTCAAAAAACAGCAGCCCCGCATTTGCACAAAAAGATACGGCTGTAATCTGCTACGGTACGCCATTTACTTTCGATTTCAGTGCTATCGATATTGACCCTACAGATTCTATCAGTTATGCTTTCTGCGATGGATTAACTGGTGGCTCATCATCGGCCAATGGTGCCCAACCTAATCCTGCCGCTAATCCACCATATAATAGTATACCTTATGCTGCGGGGTTTAGTGGTGGCGCACCTTTAGGTTCCAATGCATCTATAAACCCCACAACTGGTATTATTTCTGGTATTGCACCATCTGTAACAGGTGATTATGTGGTAGCTGTATGTGCTTATGAGTATAGAAATGGTGTTCTAATAGGCATTACAAAAAAAGAAATTCACATTACTGTAGCTAATTGCCAGCTAAGTGGCGCTTCGCTTAACCCTAGCTACCTTAACTGTAACGATTTAACATTTACGTTTACAAATTTGTCAGCTGCATCTAATATTGTTAGTTATTTATGGACGTTTGGTGAGCCAACAAGAGGTAGTTTAGATAGTTCTACCTCTCCTATCGCTGTACATACTTATAAAGATACTGGCGTGTTTGTAGCCAAATTAAAAGTGGTTGCTTCAGGTGGATGTGTAGATTCTACTACCACTATTGTAAGCGCTTTTCCTGGCTTTATAGCTAATTTTAAAGTAGATGGTAGTTGCTTAATTAACCCCTATCAATTTACCGATTTAACCGTAAGTAAATATGGTTTAGTAAATAGTTGGACTTGGGATTTTGGCGAAACTAGTCTAGCTACAGATACTTCTACGTTACGTAATCCAGCTTATGAATATCCTGTATTGGGTAGTAAAACAGCAACACTTTTGGTCAAAGACAGTAAGGGGTGTTCTTCTACATTTACCCAAACAATTACCGTTCCTGATAAACCAAGTATTTTTTTGCCTTTTAAAGACACGCTTATTTGTAGCATAGACACGTTGCAATTGTTTGCGAGCAGTAGCGGTGGGGCTTATTCATGGACACCAGTAGCTACTATGAGAAACCCCAATACTGCCAACCCAATTGTAGCGCCAAAAGATACCACAACGTATTATGTTTCGGTAAATAATAATGGCTGTGTAAATACAGATTCAATTACCGTAAATGTGCTTGATTTTATTACGGTAAATGCTGGCCTAGATACTGCCATTTGCCAAAAAGATATTATACAACTACGCCCTATTAGTGAAGCTTTGAGTTATTCATGGTCATCATCTACTGGTGTGGGTGTGGCTGCGGTTAAAAACCCAAGTATTCAGCCATTGATAAACACAACATATTATGTTACAGCCAATCTTGGGAAATGTCAAGATAGAGATACTGTGAATGTTTTAGTAAATCCTTATCCTTTGGTTACTGCAAGTGCAGATGCAAGCATTTGTTTTGGTAATAGGGTTCAATTAAGTGCAAGTATTGTGGGCAGCACATTTACATGGTCGCCCACAAGCAGCTTAATTAATAGCAATACCTTAACCCCTATTGCTGGCCCTATTCGCACCACTAATTATATTATAAAAGTTAATAATATTAATGGTTGTTTAAAAACTGTTTCCGATACTATTACAGTAACCGTAATACCGCCAGTAGCTGTATTTGCAGGTAATGATACCAGTGTGGTAGTAAATCAGCCACTACAATTAACTGCAGCTACTAATACCGATACGCTAACTACAAGCTTTGCATGGACGCCCTCAACATGGCTTAATAGCAGCAATATTTACAATCCTATTGCTACCATTACTAGCCCTATAGATTCCATAAAATATAAAGTAAAAGCCACTACCAGAGAAGGCTGCATTGGTGAAGATGAAATATTTGTACGCGTATATAGAAATGCGCCAGATATTTTAGTACCTAGTGCATTTACACCAAACGGTGATGGTAAAAACGACATTATCAAAGCCATACCTATTGGCATTAAAACCTTTCAATACTTTAATGTGTATAATAGATTTGGGCAACTCATGTATTCAAGCCCAGAAATTGGTAAAGGATGGGATGGCATTTTTGCTGGTACGGCACAGCCTGCTGGTACTTATGTGTACAGCACACAAGGTGTTGATTATTTAGGCAATATTATTTTTAAAAAAGGTACAGTGGTATTGATTAGATAATTTGTCTGAATGTGTATTATCTGAACCATGACCCGATAGCTATCGGGTTTGAAGGATTTTATGGATTACAATGATTAAAAAAACTATGTGACTTTGTGCCTATGTGGTAAAAAGCAAAAATTATGAACAAAACAATATTAATAACAGGTGCTACTTCTGGTTTTGGCAAAGCCATTGCAGAAAAATTTGCAGCAGCTAGTTACAACTGCATTATTACAGGTAGAAGACAAGATAGGTTGTATGCTGTAGCCGATGATTTACGCAAGCAATATGGTGTAGATGTTTTGCCTTTGGTATTTGATGTGCAAGACAGAGAAGCTGTTTTTACTGCCATCAACAGTATTTCTGATGCTTGGCAGAATATAGACATTCTGGTAAATAATGCTGGGCTTGCTTTGGGCAGAGATAGTTTTGAAAATGCGAGCCTTGATGATTGGGATACAATGATTGATAGCAATGTAAAAGGTTTATTGTATGTAAGCAAAGCGGTTTTGCCATACATGACCAATCGTAAATATGGACACATTTTTAATATGGGTTCTGTAGCAGCAAAGCAAGTGTATAAAGATGGTAATGCTTACTGCGCCACCAAACAGGCTGTAGATGCTATTAGCCAAAGTATGCGCATTGATTTATTGCAGTACGGTATTAAAGTAACAGCCATTCATCCTGGTGCTGCTGATACAGAATTTGCCATGGTACGTTACAAAGGCAATGCTACAAAAGCGGCGCAAACCTACCAAGGCTACGAACCGCTACATGCGAATGATATTGCAGACATTGTGTTTTACTGCGCCACTTTACCAGCACATGTATGCATTAACGACTTAGTAGTTACTTGTACAGCGCAAGCCAATGGCATTTATTTTCACAAGTAATTTAGAGTTTCACACAAAGAAACAAAGAAGGCAAAGTACACGAAGCATCTGTCCTCTTCTTACTCTGTGATATACGCATTTTACTCTGTAGTAAAGAAAATTATCTTTAGGTTATGTTGCAAATACTCAAATCATACATCAACAATTTTAGCCACTTGCTTTACCCGCATAATTGCGAAGGTTGTGGTACAGATGTACTGAACGATGATAGCTATTTATGTGCTAAATGTATGCACGACATGCCTGTAACAGGTTTTGTAGCAAATGCGGATAACCCCGTGGAACAAAGCTTTTATGGCCGACTAAAAGTAGAAGCTGCGGCTAGTGGCTTTTATTTTCATAAAGATGGTTTAGTGCAACATCTGGTAACACTACTTAAGTACAAAAACAATCAAGAAATGGGTATTTATTTAGGTAAATTAATTGGCAATCAATTAAGTACTATCAATAGATTTGATGATGTAGATGTTCTTGTACCATTACCACTTAACAACCGTAAAGAAGCTAAAAGAGGTTACAACCAATCTACGCTTATTTGCGAAGGCATTAGCCAAACTTGGTCTAAACCGATTTGTACCGATGCAGTTGAACGTACCATTTTCACACAATCGCAAACCAACAAAACTCGTATTGACCGCTGGCAAAACATGGAAGGCGTTTTTGCACTAGCCAATGCAGATAGTATTGCTAGCAAACATGTGTTACTTATAGATGATATTATGACCACAGGCGCTACACTAGAAGCCTGCGGCTACGAAATATTACAAGCACCAAATACCAAACTGAGTATTATCACGGTTGCATTTGCTATTTAATTACACACTATTTTTACCACATGAGATGTTTTACTCTTGCAATTACTGCGCTACTAATACTCATTGCATCTTCATGTAAAAAAGAAAGCATTATTACGAGTGCAGATGCATTGTTACGCTTATCAGAAGATACTTTGCATTTTGATACCGTATTTACTAGCACAGGTTCTACCACACAATATTTTCGTATTTACAACCCTAATAATCAAAAACTTATTTTAAGCAGTGCGCAATTAATGGGCGGCAATAGCTCTTTTTTTAAAATGAATATTGACGGCTTTTCTGGCACTAACTTACCTAATATTGAAATTGCTGCGAATGATAGTATTTATGGCTTTGTTACGGTAAGTATTAATCCCAATGCAGCCAATTTGCCTTTTGTGGTTCGTGATAGCATTAAAATTAATTACAACGGCAATAGTCGCTTTTTACAGCTAGAAGCTTTTGGACAAAATGCTCGATTTCTACGCAATGCTGCTGTAACTAAAGACACCACTTGGACCAATACTTTACCCATTGTTTTACTTGGTGTGTTTACAGTAAATGATGGCAAAACGCTTACCATTAACAAAGGCACAAAAGTGTACTTACATGCAGATGCACCGATGCTTGTAAATGGTACACTAAAAGCCATTGGTGAAAAATATGATAGTACACGCATCAGCTTTCAAAGCGATAGAATTGATGTGCCTTATAAAGATTATCCCGGTGCTTGGCCGGGTATTTATTTTACCCAAAACAGTAGTAATAATGTCATGCAGTATTGCATTATTAAAAATGCTTACCAAGGCACTATTGCTCAATCGCCTGCTGCTAGTACCAAACTTACTTTAAACGAGTGCATTTTTGATAATATTTACGATGTAGCCATTGGCGGCAACAACAGTAGTATTGCAGCTCGCAACTGTTTAATAAGCAACTGCGGCTATAATTTGTATGTTACTAGCGGTGGTAATTACAGCTTTAACCATTGCACATTTGTAACCATCGGAAATAGTTATATCGACCATAAAAATTCAGCAGTAACACTTAGCAATACCAATAGCAGTAATCAAATTAACCCACTCACTGTTGCTATTCAAAACAGTATTATTTACGGTGAGGGTGGTTTGGTAAATGATGAAATTACGTTAGCAAAAAATGCTTCCGCAGCGTTTAATGTATCACTCACCAATGTGCTGTACAAAACCAAAGCTGACATCTCTGCCAATGCAACTATTACTAATAGCTTACAAAATGAACTACCAATATTTGACAGTATTAACGTAGGCAAACGTTACTTTAATTTTCGCCTAAAAGCTACCTCGCCTTGCATTAATAAAGGGATATCGTCAGGTGTACTTACCGATTTAGATGGTAATGCTAGAATAGTGGGTAGTTTGCCAGATTTAGGTTGCTACGAAAAACAATAGCTTTTTCACCACATAGACACAAAGGCACAGTAGTATATTATTTCTACGAATTCACCTATGAGTCTATATGCCTATGTGGTAAGAACAAAACATTTATCATTTTACCACGCAAATGCAACTTTATTAGCCCAAATTTGTTTACAATAAAAACTATTATCATGAAATATTTCTTAACACTAGTAGCAGTCGTTATGTTATCAGCATTTACAATGCCAGTAAATAATTCCATCCACAGCTTTAAAGTAAAAAGTATAGATGGCGGTATGATTGATTTTGCAAAATACAAAGGCAAAAAAATCTTAGTCGTTAATGTGGCGTCACAATGTGGTTACACACGTCAGTACGATGGTTTACAAAAATTGTACGATGCACACAAAGACAAGTTGGTAATTGTAGGTTTTCCTGCAAACAACTTTGGTAGCCAAGAGCCTGGTAGCGATGGTGAAATTGCACAATTTTGTAAAGCACGTTTTGGTGTAACATTTCCTATGGCAAGTAAAATCAGTGTAAAAGGCGATGATACTGCACCTATTTACAAATGGTTAACTAGTAAAACTGAAAATGGTGTATTAGACGCGAGTATCGGTTGGAACTTCAACAAATTTTTACTAGATGAAAATGGCAAAATGATTGCTTATTTCCCTAGTAAAATAGAACCAAATAGCGAAGAAATAACTAAGTGGTTAAAATAATTTGTCTGAACGAGGGTTTTGTAGGATGAAAAGATAAAAAAAGGATGGCCGATTGGTTGTCCTTTTTTTGTGCTAATACATCATAAATCTCAAATCCAAAATCATAAATCTTTAATCAACTATTATCTTCGCTGCGATGCAGTTTAAAGATGTCATTGGTCAGCATGAAGTAAAGCAACATTTGGTAGAAATGGTGCAGCAAAACCGTTTAAGCCATGCTTTATTATTTTTGGGTAAAGAAGGTAGCGGCGCTTTGCCGTTAGCCTTGGCATTCGCACAGTTTGTGGTTTGTCAGCCTACAGCCTCACCTGTAGTAGAAGATTTATTTGGTGGATTTAGTGCATTAGAAGCCAAGCCAAGTTTTGTATTGCCAGAAGAGTTGACTTCACAACCGGGTTTTCAGCGGGCTGAACAATTGATGCATCCTGATATTCATTATGCTTACCCAGTTATTCCACGTAAAAGTGGCGATAAGCCTAAAAGCACCGATTATATAGCAGAATGGCGAGAATTTATTCAGCAATCGCCTTATAGCAACGTGTATGATTGGCTACAATTTATAGGCGCAGATAATAAACAGGGCAATATTACGGCTGAAGAATGTAACGACATTATGCGTCAGCTAAGCCTTAAAAGCTTTGAGAGCGAGTACAAGGTGCTAGTGCTTTGGATGCCTGAATACTTGGGCAAAGAAGGTAACAAACTATTGAAACTGATAGAAGAACCGCCACCAAATACGCTGTTTATTTTAGTGGCAGAAAATGAAGAACAAATCATACAAACCATCCTTAGCCGCTGCCAGCTTGTAAAAGTGCCTAAGCTTGATGATAGAGAAGTAGAAGCTGCGCTAATAGAACGTGCCAATACCAATGCAATAATAGCTGCACAAACGGCTGCCATTTGCGAAGGCAATTACAGAGAAGCCTTACAATTATTACAACACAACGAGGAAGACTGGTTAAGCTTGTTAAAAGAATGGCTAAATAGTACGTTGCGTGGTGGCCCTGTGGCACAAATAAAATTTACCGAAGACATCAGCAAACTTGGGCGTGAAAAGCAGAAACAATTTCTACGCTTTTTTGGCCATTTAATAGAGCAAAGTGTACGCATAAAGGTTTTAGGCGCAGATAGTTTTGCCATTGCAGAAGCCCAAAAAGAATTTGCCTTGCGCTTAAATAAAATAGCGTCTGTAAGCCAGCAACAAGCCATTGTAGAAGAACTAGATAAAGCCGCTTACTATATAGAACGCAATGCAAATGGCAAAATGCTATTTCAAGCATTAACCATTAAGTTGTTCCATATTTTAAAGAATGGTGTTGTAGTAGATGTATAAAAAGCTTCACACAAAGAAACAAAGGAGACAAAGTACACGAAGGAGGAAGTATTATAAATAAAACTATACCCTCTAGAATTGCATAAACGACAACAAGTTTCCATCGGCTGTCCGAATAAAAAGAGGCTGTCTCGTACTTTTGAGACAGCCTCTTTGTTACTTCGTATTCTTAGCGCTATTTGTGTGAAGTACTCTTAAAAAAAACACCTTCTGAATTAAAAAAGTTTCACACAAAACTACAAAGAAGACAAAGTACACGAAGCGTTTTGTATTGATTACAACTTCTTTGTTACTTGGTATTCTTAGCGTTCTTTGTGTGAAACTCTCTCTCTAAAACCCTACTGATACAACCCATTAAATAATAACTTAAACGTACCATAAGGCTGTGCTCTAAACGTAATTTCTGGGCCAAAGGCATACAAATTACCCTTGCCTACTTTGGCTGTAAATGCTGCTACACCACCGTTTAAATATGATTGTCCCCAAGCCCAACCACTACGCAAACTTTGTGCACTTGCAAACCAAGCTAATGGTTTAATAGTACCTTTCGATTGTCCTTCTGGCAAAATATTAAACACAGGGCTTGCATCAAAATACACATCTGCTTGCGATGGCATGCCTAGGGCGGCTTGCTCAGTAGTATCTACACTTACTTTTAAAATACTACCAGGTATATAATATTTCTCGCCAGGTAATGATTTTTCAACCCCATTTACTGTTTCTACCAAGGCATTTGTTACAGGTAAGTTTAAATGATACGCCAAGTTTGTACTGCTTCCAATGGTGATAATATTACCACCATCTTCTAAAAATTGTTTCAGTTGAGGGATAGATTTTGCAGCCGTAATTCTACCTAAACGATTACGATATTCTTCTGGTATTGAATCTGCTTTTGGTTCTCCAAAGCCAAAACCACCTCTACCAGTAGTAGCAGTAAGCGAAGGAATGGCGCCACCTACAAACACAATCACATCGTACTTAGTTTTCAATTTGCCAGTATCAATATCTTTTGCGTAAATCACCTCTGCTGCAAAATGGTATTGTTCCATTATTAAACGCAACCAACCAGATGGCATAGAACCACCATAAGTATCCCAAATGGCAATGCGTGCAGGTGTAATTTTCGTAAGGCTGGCAGGGCGTTTTGCCATTGTTACCGCATCTACACCAAGGCTTACAATCGCTTGTTCTACAACTGCTTTATTTTTAGCTGTAGCAGGTATAAAGAAAGAACCTTTATTAAAATTATTGTACACAGAATCGTTGGTTCTAAACACTTCTATACCTGCTTTTAATAAATCATTTGCCACCGTAAACGCATTATTGGCACGAGCATTTAACAAATAGCCAGCCGTTTTTGCCGAAGGCGCAATACTACCCTTTGCTGTTTGCAATTCGCCGTAAGCAATCTTTTCAAATGGGCCGTCAAAAGCATCAATTTGTCTATCAAACTGTACACCCATTTGGTAAGCAAGCGTCCAACCGGCTGCATCGTATGGGGCAATTGGTGGGCCACCCAGATATTGAAAATCGTTCGGGTGATCTTGCGGTTCAAACATATCTAGTATGTGTGGTCTAAAAGCTTGGTTGGTTTTTACAACAAACGAACCTTTAGGGTAGGTTTTACCAGCCACTGTAAAATCTGCTGTGGCTTTATGCACTTGCATACCACTAGTAATTAAAGTATTAATAAAGCGTGTAGCCGTTGCAAAATCGGGCTGATTTGCTGACAAAATATAACCACGTGCATCACGGTAGGCTGGCTTTTTTAATACCGAATCGTATAGCTTTAAAGGAATCGCATTTCGGCCTCTAGCTTC
>JAAFHG010000011.1 GCA_013297585.1 Chitinophagales bacterium | reverse complement strand
GGTGTTGTTTTCAATTTTTACAACTGTTGCGGGTATTATTTTTGTGCTGTTTGGTTCAGATAAATCTATGCGTTTCGCTGTTTCCTCTTCTTTTTTCTCTTCGTTATAATTAGTTAAATGAGCTTCAATTTCACTACGTCTTTTTAATACGTCTATCATCGTATTGGCTTTATCTGCCAATGGCGATTTAGGAAAATTACTCACTAAGCTTTGCAATCTATTAATAGCAGTGGTATCGTCTTTTTGTTTTACGTAATAAATAGATTCTATGTACAACAACTGAGGTGTCCAATAGGATTTACCCAATTGACTATCTGCTTGTTTCTTTGCTTCTTTTGCTTGTTCGAAATTGCCTTCTACAAATAAATTGTAAACGCTTTGATAGGTATTGTTTGCACTATCTATTGCACTCATTTCATTGGCAAAAATATTGGTAAATTTTTGCTTTGGATAACTGGTTTTCAATAGTTTATTTAACGAATCTGCTTTTACTATTTGGCTTATTTGCTTGTAGCAAAAAGCTAAATTTAGCATAGCTTCTGGTCGTTTATCATCGTTAGGAAAACGCGTTAATAAACTATCGAAACAGGCAATAGCAGAAGGGTAGTCTTGCAAGTCGTTTTGAAAGGTAATACCATTTGTAAAGTAAGCTTTAGCCACGCTTTGATTTGAAGCGAATAATTGGTCTTCCGTTAAAGGAATATCGCCCATTAAACTTTCAAAACTTAGATCTTTAGGTTTGTCATTAGTGGCTGCGCCATTATTTAAAGTGCCTGAAACATCATCTACATCAAGCGTTAAACTTGGTGCAACAGATTGTGTAACTGCTTGGCGCTGCCAATTATCTACATTTTGACGAACACCCCATTTGCTTTTAAATTCTGCTAATCCTTTTTGCTTTAACGAGGCATTTGAAAAATAAAACTCAGATGCTGCTTTATTGTCAAACAAATTAACAGGTGCAGTTGGTGCGCCAAAAGCCGTATTATCAAGTGCTTCAAAAGATGCATCGTCTTTTAAACCTTGTTCTTTACGTAATTTGCGTACTAATTTTTTTACAAGTGCATTACGCTCTCCATCGGGCAAATTAGCTAAATATTGTAGGCTATCTTGCTTTTGTATCGTATTGATATTAGCACTAACCGTTTTTAAAACTGGTCTTAAGCTTTCAACGCGTTCTCTATCAAGCGGTGGTAATAGGGCGTTTTCAATGCTATCGTAAAAGTTAGAAGCTTTGATATATTCTTTTTCGTTGGCGTAAATATCTGCAAGCATAAAAAGGCTTTTTTGCTTTAAAGAAGCATTGTCAGGGTTAGCATTTTTTATACCTTCGGTTAAGGCTAATTTGGTATTAGGAATATTATTTTGTTTCTGCTCTATTATGGCAATTGCTTGGTAAATAATATCTCTGTACGCTACATATTTCTCTCTTCTTGCCAAGCGGTACATTTCTAGCAAATTAGATTGTAAACTGTTGTTCTTTTTAGATGAAGCAAGGTCAACAAAGTTCAATCTAGCATACACTTCCATTACAGGATCGGTAGTGTGTGCAATACTATTTGTAAACATATCTATGGCATCATCATTTTTGCTAGCTAAAGCATACATCTGCCCACACAAAAATTCCCAACGAGCGGTTTCAAGTCTATTTTCAGCATTGTTTAATGCTCTTTTTAAATGCGAGGCTGCGCTGTCGTAAGAGGCTTGTTTGTAATAGTTATAGGCAATTAGTTCGTGTAAGTCTGTTTGTAAACGTTTGGGAAAAACTGGATCACTGCTTAATATTGACAATAAACCTGTTGCATCGCCAATTTTATCTTGCTCTAAATAGTTACGAGCTTCCCATAATAGGCTTTCGTTGCGGCTAGGTGCGGTGCTAAATGCCTTTTTTAAAATAGATGCTTTTTCTTTGGTAGCAACTGTAAATACACCATTGGTATTGCTAGCATTACTACCTAAAATAATATCGTAGCCTTCATCTTTTGGTGCCCAAGCATAGTTAATATATTGAAACACATAGCCTGCACTATCATACTTTTTGCGCAGCATAAATGCCTTGCCTATTAATAAATACAAGTTGTCTATCCAATCGTTTCTTAAATCGTGTAGTAAAATACCTGCGGTGCATTTGTAAATTACAGAATCTAATTCAGTGTTTTCATTAGCTGTTGCATCTAAGGAATAATTGTAAAAAGGCAACAACTTGGTGTAATCATCCTTAAAAGCTAGTTTAGAGCGTGTAATAATATCGTTCAGTTTATTATTAGCGTTAAAGTAGTAATTGTAATGCGTAAATGCATTTTGAAACAAACGCTTGTTGGCAGTCAATTTTTTATCGCCAGTTTTTTCAGAACGAAGTTCTCGAGATTCGTATTTTTTAGGTTTGTCTTTATCTAAATCGATAGTTGCAAATGGCTGTGCAATAAGGGCACAACGGCTTGCAAGCAGCAAAGCCATAGTGAAAATAACAAGTAAGTGACGGTTCATACGTAAAAACATCATTCCAATACTACAAACATAATTTATTTATTGGGCGAAAGTGATAATGACAAAAGAAAGTTTCACGGCAATTTTAGCTAACTAATAAGTGTAAAATTTTAACAATTTTAAAAGCGTCACAAGATTCCTTTTTTATAATGTCTTTTATGTATTTACATGTATAAATTATTTTTAGTAGCGGGTAAAAGTCATTAAATGAATTGGATGTGATATTAAAAAATGAGTTAAACAATTGAATATTATTTTATGAAGGCGATAATTTTTATAATACGCATTGAAATGTTAAATGTTATTTGAGTTTAATTATTGTGCGATGCCAATTTATTATAAATAAATAAGTTTTAAATTGCAAGAATTTTATAAGGGCTTTTGCTTCAGTTTTACAATAGGGTACACTAAATTAAATATGATTAATATGTAATTTGATTTGCTATTTCACTGTATTTTACTAGTGCTACTTCCATGGCGTTGTAGGTGCGTTGTTTCAGTTTTTGAATATCACTTTTTGTATAGCCTTCTACAGGTATTTCTGTCAAATAAACCACTCTACTTACGCCTGGTGTTAAGCTAAAAATATCGTATTGATTTAACCTTTTGTTAGTATCTATAAACAGTAATGGTTTAATGGGTGTTTGTGTATCTATAGCTAAGCGAAAAGCCCCATCAAAAAAATCCTTTAAAGGCTTGCTGGTTTCGTTAAATGTACCCTCAGGAAAAATAAAAATAGAAATGCCTCTGTTAAGTGCCGCTCTTAACGCCCTAAAACTTTTTGCTCGCATTTCTGGGCTACTTCTATCTACTAAAATTACTGCTGCTCTGTATATCCAACCAAACACTGGATATTTTACCATTTCGTATTTTCCTAATACTCTATATGACTGCTTTAAGCTAATAACAGCAGGTGGTATATCCATATATGAAATATGATTAGCCACAAAAATGTATTGGCGTGAAGCGTCGTGTGGGGCTTCAAAAATATCTTGGTGCTTTATGCCTATAAAAAAATACCAAACCTTTGCCCACCACTTGCAAATACGGTATATGAAATTACCACCTTGAATTTTGCCACCCAATAAGCTAAGCATTACAAATGGTAACGCAAAAAGCATAATGCCAATAAATATCAGCAGGGCATACATGCAGTAAGCAATTTGTAATATTCTTTTTAGATAATGCATTGCACTAATTACACGAATTTAAAAGCTGAATTTATATTGATGCAAAGTGTACAAAATAATGTTCGGGAAAAGCAAGTTGTGGTACAATTTCTTTTGCAAATAAACCAAATACGGTGCTACCGCTGCCTGTCATAGCACTGTAAAAGGCACCTTGTTGGTACAAGGTATTAATAATAAAACCAATTTCTTTATGTTGATTAATAGCAGGTATTTGAAAGTCATTTACTAATTCCTCTTTCCATGTTTCTATTGGCTGCTTAATAATTATTTGTACAGATTTTTTTGGTGTTTGTGGTGTGATATTTCTAAAAGCCCAGCCTGTACCGATATGAATTTTTGGGTTAACAATTATCAACTGATATGCAGATAAATCTAAACTGATTGGCTGCATAATTTCGCCCCTGCCCGTTGCAAAGCAAGGTTTATTGATAATAAAAAAAGGACAATCGCTACCTAGCCGTAAGGCATAAGCAATTAATTGTTGTTGCGAGAGTTGTAGTTGAAATTTATTGTTTAATAATTTAAGTGCAAAAGCACCATCAGCACTGCCGCCACCCAAACCTGCGCCCATTGGTATTACTTTGTGCAAATGCATTTTTATATTGGGCAAATCTGGCAAATCTTGCTTTAGCAATTTATAAGCCATTACACACAAATTATCACTTTCAGCACCATTTATTGGTAAGCCTGTGGACGAAAAATTACAAGTTGCTAGTTGCTGGTTACTGGTTGCTTGTAAGTTCTGTGTCTTGGGTTCTTTATTTTTAAAACTTATATCTTGAGACTTGAAGCTTGAAACCTCGTTTCTAATTACTTCTAACGCATCTGTTAATGGTACTGGGTAAAATACAGTTTCTAAATCGTGGTAACCATCGTTACGTTTACGAATGATATTTAAGCCGAGATTAATTTTACAATTTGGAAAAGCAACCATAAGCGTCTGAACTGAGATTTTGTGCGATTTGTAGGATTGAATAGATTTTTGCTGAATAAAATAGTTACAAATAATAATTGGATAAATCAATTGCATCTAACAAACCCGACAGTTATCGGGTCAACGTTCAGACAAGAATTAGCGATTACTATTTCCTTTTATTCAACTCATCTCTTATGGCAATGGCTTTGATATAATCTTCATTTTCCAAAACCTCGTTTAGTATTTTTTGTAAGTCATCAACACTCATAGTAGTTAAATCTTCTCTATTATCTCCACTTTCTTCTACACCCACCGCTTCGCCTTTACGTTTTTTAGTACCACTATCTTCCATTAAAATACCTGCATTTTCTAAAATATGTTCGTAAGTGTAAACGGGGCATGCAAAGCGCACCGCTAAAGCCAATGCATCGCTAGTGCGACTGTCTATTTCCACCGTATCATTTTCTGAATAGCATACCAATTTTGAAAAGAAAATACCTTCTTGCAAGTCACTTATTATTATTTCTTGTAGCTCTACATTAAAAGCATTCATAAAGTTTTTCATTAAATCGTGTGTTAGTGGGCGGCTTGGTTGCATATGTTCTAGCGCTACAGCAATAGCTTGCGCCTCAAAGCCACCAATCACAATTGGTAAGCGGCGTAAACCATTTACCTCACCCAGTACCACCGCATAAGAATGTGTTTGTGTAATGCTGTGCGATAGTGCTACAATTTCCAATTCAATCTTCTTCATAATCTGTAACCAGTAATTTATACAATGTGCAACAAAAATAAGGGCTATTTGCATTGGTATTGCATATAGCCCTCTTACTGTGAACATTCTGTTTAATACTATTTTGTGCGAGCCGTAAAATGAAATGTTTTATTAAACACAATCACACAAATCATCGGTTACATTTGCTGTTTAGTACAGCTAAAAACAGATGAGATATGAAGTACCAAATAGGTGATGAAATTATTGTATTGCATAGCAACGAAGAGGGTAGAGTGGTAGAATTAATGAGCGATAAAATGGTGATGATTGAGGTACGTGGGGTAAAATTTCCTGCCTATATGGATCAAATTGATTTTCCATATTTCTATAGGTTTAGTAAAAAAAAGGTGGTAGAAGAACCTAAAAAATTAAAAGTTTTTGTTGATAACATCCCTACAGAAAAGCCACTGCCAAATGCTATTAAAGTATCTGAAGGTGTGTGGCTTGCCCTTATACCAAAGTTTTCGTTAGATGATTTTAATGATGAAGTAGTAGAATTGTTAAAAGTATATTTGGTAAATAAAACGGAAAAAGGGTATAGGTTCACTTACGATCAACAGTTTTTGGGGCAAAGTAATTTTGCCTTACAAAATGAGGTAATGCCTTTTCATGATTTTTACCTACACGATATTAAGTTTGAAGATGTAAACGATAGCCCGAGTTTCCACGTCGATTTTTCGTTGGTTAATCCTGAAAAAAAGAAAGCCGAACATTTTGAAGCATCGTTAAAAATTAAGCCCAAACAATTATTTCAGCGTATAGAACTGATGAAGGATAATAACGAGCCAACGGTTTCGTATAAGTTATTTGACAATTACCCAGAAAGAGCTTTTGAAGAAGATAAGTTTGAAATGAGTAGTTTGGTTGCTAAGGGGTATAAAGTATATCAAGCGCATCAAATACGCCAAAACCTAGAACCTGCAAGAAGCGTAGTAGACTTACATATTGAAAAACTAAGCAACAACTGGGAAAAGCTAAGCAATTTTGAAATCTTATCTATTCAACTAAAAGAATTTGAAAAATGGTTTGACTTGGCAGTAGCGCACAGACAAGCCAATTTAATTATTATTCATGGTGTGGGCAAAGGCAAGTTAAAAGATGAAATTCACGATATATTAAAAACCAAACGTGAGGTGAAAAGCTTTGTTAATCAATACGATGGCCGCTTTGGTTACGGTGCTACCGAGATATTTTTTGGGTATTAAGCAAAGGCATAAAAAAAAGGAGCAGCGCTTTTGCCAAAAAACAAAGGTGGTTTTTGTTTTATGAAAATTGTTACACAATTTCAGCTGTAAATAATAGGTTAAAACTGCTCGGTTATTTCTTTAACGGGCACTTCTATGGTAAGTATACACCCTTGGTTAATAGCAGACTGGATGTTGAATATACCAGAAAACAGTTCTGCCCTGCGCTTCATATTGGCAAGGCCAATACCATTTTTTACATTGTTAATATCAAAGCCTACGCCATTGTCTAAAACAACTATTTTCAGGCTACTTCCTTCAACTGTACCAGTTACTTTAATGATGGTGGCTTTTGCATGTTTTAAAATATTTTTTAATTGTTCTTGCAAAATACGATACATGTTTAATTGAAATTCTCGTTTTGCGGGTTGCTGTTTAAACGCATCATCAAAGTATATACTAATTTGATAATTATTTTCGATATTAAATGTACGCACCAAGTTAGTAAATGCTTCTTCAATAGTGGTATCGGTAAAAAATGCTGGTGCAAGGCGGTGCGATAAGTTTCTTATTTCATGTGTAGCAAGTGCTATTTGCTCTAGGCTTTCATTAAGGCGATGTTGGTCTTGTTCAGGTAAATACTTGCGCAGCATTTTTAAACTTATTTGGCTACTGGTAAGTATTTGGCACACATTATCATGTAGTTCGCCACCAATTTCGTATCGCTCATCTTCCTGTGTTTTAATAATGGCTTTATTAAACTTTTGGTGCTCAAGAACTTTTTCGGTAACATCTCTTTGTATAGCTATCCAATGCGTGTACCATCCTTTTTCATTGGCAACAGGGCTTATACTAATATTTACCCAAAATTCACTACCATCTTTTCTGTAATTTAGCAATGTAACAGAAACGGCTTCCCATTTTTTTAGTGCGTTTCGTAGTACATCTAGTTCGTTTTGGTCTGTTTTGGTACCCTGTAATATTCTTGGCGTTTTACCAATAATTTCCTCGGCTGTATAACCAGTCATAATTGTAAAGGCATTGTTTACATATACTATCTCCGGGCCGGGTAAGCTTGTAGGTTCTGCTTGGGTAATTACAATAGCATCACTTGTATTTAGAATTACTGATTCTAAAAGTTTTAATCGTAATATTTCTTTGTTTCTATTGGTTACATCTCTTTTAGCACCAACAATTCTTACTGCTTTGCCGCTATTGTTTCTAATAATATAAGCTCTGTCAACCACATATGCATAAGTCCCGTCTGCTTTTAAAAAGCGGTACTCGCTGTGCCAGTTGCTAGCGGTGCCGTGTACGGCTTGTAGTAAACTCTCTACCACTTTGTCTCTATCTTCTAAGTGAATAAGATGGCTCCAAAGTTTCTTTTTTTCTTGAATTTCATCATTGCGCCATCCAAAAATTGTGGAAAAAATATCACCTAAAAATAAAATATCCTTCTCTAAATCCCAATCATAAATAGCATCTGTTGTAGCTTTTGTTACATACTTATAGCGCAGGTTGCTTTCTTCTAAAGCATATGTTCTTATAGCGTTTTCTAAAATTATTTGTATAATACTTACGGCCCTGTTAATGGTATTTTCTTCCTGCTCGCTAGGTGTTTTAATAAAATTGTGGTACACGGCAAAGGTGCCAATTACTTCATTTTGTTGGCTAATTATTGGGTACGACCAGCAAGCAGCCAAATTGTATGCTTTTGCTACCTCTTTTATATCTGCCCAGTGTGGGTCGTTAGCTGTATCGCTTACAATTACTTTTTCTTTTAAGTAGCTAGCTGTACCGCACGAACCTACATTGTTGCCTATACTAATACCATTAGCTTTATCTATAAAGCCCTGCGGTAGCGATGGTGCTGCAAGATGAAATAGTTGATTCCCTTTTTTTTCATTGATAGAACAAATCATATTAGGATGCAATGCTTCAAGTCCTAATAAATACATTTTGAGTGTTTCACCTACATTTTTGTCGCCTATTTTGCCTGCTGCTAAAATGTTGCGTTCAAGTTTTTCGAGTTCGTTTAAATATCTATAACTTGTAATATCTCTTTTTGCACCCACAATTCTTATGGTTTTGCCAGCTTCGTTTCTTATTACAAAGCCTTTATCTATTATATAAGCGTAGTTACCGTCTGCCTTTTTAAACCGATAGTTTTCTTCCCAATTGGTTTGGTTACTTTTTACAATACGTACAAAACTTTCATTCAAGCGTTGTATATCACTTGGGTGAATAAGGCTTGTGTGTAGGTTAATACCGCCTTGTGTGAATACCTGAATATTATAGCCAAATAAGGTTTCTAGTCCCTCGCCCCATAAAATGGTATCTTTTTCTAAATCCCAATCCCAAATAGCATCCGATGTAGCTTTTAATACATATTCGTAGCGCTCATTGGTTTGCTTTATGGCATTTTCTATCTTCAGTTTTTCAGTAATATCGTTTACTAGTACAAGCGATGCTTTTGCGCCATGATAATTTAAGAAATGTTCATGAATACTTACTTGTATAATATCGCCATTCTTTTTCTTATGTTTTATAATATTTTTATAAATTTCATTATATGCCTCTTTATTAGCCGCGGTGGCTAATAGTAAGGGCATATCCTCGGTAAGCCCAATATCAAAAGTAGTTAGCCCTAAAAAATGTTCTCTTGTATAGCCATACAATTCAAGCGCTTCGTTATTGCAGTTTAATATTTTTTTAGTTGCAAAGTCGCATATATACATAGGCAATGGGCTATTTTCAAAAAGATGCTTGTATTGTTTTTCCGATTCAATCAAAGCAATTTCATTTTTCTTTTTCTGTGTAATATCTCTTGCAACACCATAGCGTATTTGTTCTTTCGCATCCCAACTTGCGCTCCATTCTATAGTGGCAACTGAGCCATCTTTTTTTATGTATTTGTTTTCAAAGTTTATAGTAGTGCTACTTTCTCTTATATCTTTAATTATTGATAATGTTGCTTGTTGATAGCTTGGGTGTATAAATTCGAAAATAGAGTGTCCTATCATTTCTTCTGGTAAATAGCCCCATACTTGCAGCGATGCAGCACTCACTTTTATAAAAATATTGTTACCATCTACTGCACAAATAACATCTAAGCTTGCTGTGAAAATTTTTTCCAGTTCAATTTTCGATTTTTCAAGTTCTAAAAAACTCACCGTAGATGCGGTAATATCTTTAGCAAAGCATGCAACAGAATCTACGGTGCCATTAGCATTAAATACGGGATTAAAATTAATAAGTCCATATTGTTTATAGCCCTTAAAAGGATTGTAAATGGCTTCTTGTATGCTAAACTTTTCTCCTTTAAACGCTTTTTCGAAGTACGTTTTCCATTTGTTGGTAAGTTCTTTTCCAAGCCTACCTGTAAATATTTCGTCGCCCTCTTTTTCTAAACGCCCGGTAATGGCATGTAAAAGTTGCTGGTATGTATTATTAATAGTAACTAATCTAAAGTTCTTGTCTACCGAAAATATAATATCATCTGTACTGTTTATAATGGCTGTTTGGTTACTTTTAATAGTATCAATAGCATTAATTTGTGTACTACTTTTAATATCTGTAAATGATAGTAGGATGGCGGCAATGTCGCCACTTTTTGTAAGTAAAGGCGCAAGTTCTGCACAGCTGTGCATGGTTTCGTCATCAGTAATATTAAGTGTTACATCACTAAGCTTAATACTTAGTTTAGTTGTAATTACTGTATTTATGGCAGCTGTAATGGCTGTATATACTTGTGGGGTGGGTTCGGTTGTATTATTTGTAAGAAATACTATCGATAAATTTTTATCAACCAACTGCGCTTTTTTGGTATTGGTTAAGTTCTCGTAAGCGGTATTAACGTTTTTAATTGTATACTGTGAATTGTTGAGATATAATACGATGCATGGCAAGGGGATTACATCGAATATTGGTAAAAGGTAGTTGAATTCGGTAGTCATTTTTTTTAGGATGTGGCTTTTTCTGTTGTAACATTAAATCTGTTACATGCAAAACAATTAGGCGTAATAAATTTAGATGAAATATTTTATTAAAAACTATTTTTCTTTGAATTGGCTATTTTATTTCGTGAAAGTGCACTAACGTAATCATATTTTGTTTTTGTATTGTGCAATAAGGCACTGTTATAAAGTCCATATTACTGATAAAGTTTTAGATGCTAACTTCGCCGTGCTACAAACCCGAACTATCGTTCTAAACTAGTTTTTAGAAAGGAAAGTCTGGACAGTAAAGGGCAACCTACCGGTGAATAGCCGGCTTTTGCGCAAGCAAAAAGAGAGAGTGCCACAGAAAATAACTGTCTTGCAACATTACGGTTGCGAGATGAGGGTGAAAATGTAGGGTAAGAGCCTACAACGCTTAGCAGTAATGCTAGGCGGGGGTAAACCTTAGGTACTGTAATGCCACGTATAGATGCGCTTAAGAGCGGCTCGTTCGATGCATCAGGGTAGGCAGCAACAGGTAAGCAGTAATGCTTATCGTAGATAAATGATAGTGTAAAAACAGAATCCGGCTTATGAGGTTTGTAGCTTTTTTTATAAAATTAATCTCAGTTATTAATATGCGGCTTTTTGCTTTATTATTATTACTAGCTGCTACCACATCTGTATTGGGGCAGCAAAAAATAAAAGGCTTGGTACGAGATAACGAAACCAACCAGCCCATACCTGCTGCCATAGTTATTTATAACAATCAGGCAATTATTACCAACAATTATGGTGTATTTGAATTGCTGCTAGTAACTACTAAAAACAAACTAGAGGTTAGCAGTAATGGCTATTTAGCCAAAGAAGTATTAATTACTAGCAAAAACGATGTGTTACTTATTTTTCTTGAGCCATCTAACATTTTAATGAACGAGGTACAAGTAATTGGCCTATCTACACAGCGCAAAACACTTAATTCACCTGGTTCTATTGGTACTATTACACAGCGAGATTTTGACAGGCATAATGGTGTATTATTACAAAATACGCTCAACTTATTATCGGGTGTACGTATGGAAAAACGAACCGCAACAGGTGGTACACGCATCGTTATGCGTGGTTATGGCAATCAAACTAACAATAATGGCATTGGCTACAAGGCTTACTTAAACGATATTCCACTTACCGATGCTGATGGTAGCACAACGTTAGACGATGTTGATTTTGATAATCTTGGTAGGGTAGAGGTGTTTAAAGGGCCATCATCTAGTATATATGGTACTGGTATTGCTGGTGTTATTACCATGTTTAACCAAAAAGCACCACTTGGTACATCGTTATTACAATCTTATGTTGCGGGTGCTTATGGCCTGCGCCGTACCAATACCACTTTTGGTGTAGGTACCGATAAAACCAATCTGCTTATTAACTATGGTCATCAAGTGCTAGATGGTTTTAGAATGCACCACCGCTCGGTAAAAGATTTTTTAAGTGTTAATGCCGATGTGTATAACGATGAAAAGAGGAGCTTTTTTGTGTATGGAAGCTATACTAAAACACACGATTTATTGGCAGGCCAGTTAGATAGCCTTAACTTCTTAAACCACCCTGATAGTGCTGATGCCGATTATATTAAAAACAATGCACTAGTAGCCATAGAAAGCGCAAGAATAAGCCTTACACAGGAGTACAAATTCACTGATATTTTTAGTAATAGAACTAGTGTATTTATTACTACACAAACTATTAATAACCCACTTGGCAATAGCTTTGCCAAAGCGTATAAAAACAAATTTGGGGCAAGAACAGCCTTTACATTAAGCACCCACTTTGGGGCAAAGCCTGCACGGTTAAGTTTTGGTGGCGAAGTATATAAAAATATAAATTACCAAAAAACATATGCGCAAACGGCGGGTATACTTGGCAACCTAATAGCAGATTACGAGTTAAAGCCTATTACATGGAGCACTTTTGCGCAGCTTGAGTTACAAATAGATGATAAAACCACCGTTACTGGTGGTATAAGTAGTAATTATATTGAGTATGATATTACCGATATGCGTACCACTACTGCTACATATAAAAATAGTACTGGCAAAAAAATATTTACCCCAATAATTACTCCAAGGATTGTACTTGCCCATAAGTTCAGTGAAAACAACCTTACCTATGTAAGTTATGGCGATGGTTACTCTCCACCCAATATGAACCAAGTAATTATTACACAATTAGGTAGCATAAATGCAGATGTGCAGCCCGAACGTGGTGGCAATTTTGAACTAGGTACTAAGGGTAATGCATTTAATAAATCGCTCACTTACGAGTTGTCTTTTTTTACGGTAGAAATTGCAGATAAATTAGTAAGTCAAAGTTTTAGTGCAGCTAATGGCTTACCGTTTTACACCATTACAACCAATGCTGGTACTGTGCGTAACAATGGCTTCGAGCTATCTTTTAACTATGCATTAATGCCCCCAAAAGGTATTATTAATCTGTTTCGCCCGTTTATTACGTATTCTTATTACGACTGCAAAAATGGCGATTATAAAAGCGATAATAATAATAACCAATTTACAAGAGATTATTCTGGCTTAAAGGTTACTGGTGTAGCGCCTAATTTGCTTAACATAGGGTTTGATATAGAAACAAAACAAGGTGCTTACCTAAATGTTACTAACATGTTTACCGATAGAATGCCCATAAAGCTAGATAATACCAGCTACTCACCAGCTTACAACTTGTTAAATACTAAGTTTGGATGGCGTAATATGGCCGTGGGTATTAAACCTAAAAAATGGGGTTTTGATGTGTATGCAGGTTTAGATAATGTATTAGGCCAGCGCAACTCTCAGTTTACTTTTTTAAATGTAAACGCCCCCACGGGGCAGTTGCCTAAAGTGTATAACCCTGGAGCACCAAATGCCACTTTTTACTTAGGTGTAAGTACAAGATATGTGTTTAAATAATGCATAGTAGCAAGTGTAATGTTATAAACCAACAATCCCACTTTGGTACACCAAATTGGGATTGTTTTGTGTAATAATGCATCAATGATTTTAAACCGAAACGCTGCAACACCATATTATTGCAACGCTATTTCATGCTTTTGGTAAATGATAGTAAAGGTTACAGCTTGAAAGTGCTGTGCATTAACCACAGACATAATTTAAAACTAGCACCTAAAATTACCTAGAACCTACGTTTTTTACCTCTAAACTGCTGCGATGGTGCTTTTACATAGGTTGTAACTATAGGCGTTACTTCGGGCATTGCGTAGGGATGTTCTTTTTCTACTGGTAAGGTTTTACCTATTACTTTATGAATATCTCGTAAAAACATTTTTTCTTCCATATCGCAAAAAGAATAGGCCTTACCGCTAAAACCAGCACGTCCTGTACGGCCTATACGGTGTACATATGTTTCTGGAATATTTGGTAATTCAAAATTAATAACGTGCGAAAGTTCGTCTATATCAATACCTCTTGCGGCAATGTCTGTGGCAACTAATACGCGGTTTCTACCATTTTTAAAATTTTGTAATGCTTGCTGCCTTGCGTTTTGCGATTTGTTGCCATGTATTGCTTGCGTTTCAATACCCGATTTGGTTAAGTGTTCGGCAATTTTATTAGCACCGTGCTTGGTACGGGTAAATACTAGCGCACTAGCAATAGATACATCTTGCAAAAGATGTACTAACAACTTTTTCTTATCATCTTTATCTACAAAAAAAACTTTTTGATCTATGGTATCGGCTGTAGATGATACAGGTGATACTTTTACCATTACTGGATTTTGTAAAATACTATTAGCTAATTGCTGAATAATGGGTGGCATGGTTGCCGAAAAAAACAAGGTTTGTCTTTTAGCTGGTAATTTGGTAATAATGCGTTTTACGTCCATCACAAAGCCCATATCTAACATTCTGTCTGCTTCATCTAAAACAAAGGTGGTAAGGTTGTTTAGGTGTACAAAACGTTGGTTCATTAAGTCTAATAAACGCCCAGGTGTGGCAATTACAATATCTATTCCCTTTTTTAAGGCTTCTACTTGGTGAAATTGCGAAACACCACCAAAAATTACGACATGTTTTAGTTGTAAGTGCCTACCATATGCTACAAAGCTTTCGCCAATTTGTATGGCTAGCTCTCTAGTAGGCGTTAATATTAATACTTTAATACCTGTATTGGTATTGTTGTTTTGTTTTTGTGCATCTAGCAATTGTAAAATAGGGATGGCAAAAGCAGCAGTTTTACCGGTACCTGTTTGAGCGCAGCCTAAAATATCGCTCTGCTCTAAAATTACAGGAATAGCTTGTTGTTGAATAGGTGTAGGTTGGGTGTAGCCTTCTTCTTGCAAGGCTTTTAAAATTGGGCTAATTACGCCCATGTCGTTAAATGTCATAAAATTTATTTAAGCTAGCTCTACAACAATATAGAAGAGCTGCCGAGTGAATATTTTGCTGAAGATCATTGCTGAGATACCGCTTAAAATAGTTGGTTAAGTTCCATCTGGAGAAGTGTGATGGTATACCTGCGGTTAAAAACTAATGTGCCAAAGCGTTTTGTGTAGTAGAAAAAAGCGCACGGAATTACAAATTTTTTTAAACACACTGTAAAGGTGCAGTAAATAATTTAAATAACCTATTAATATTTACACTATACAGTACAAGCACACCTGAAAGTGTATTAATTAAATACAATTCTTCAAAATATGAAGCAGTTTTAAAATGTCATGAGAAATACTACTTTAGGTAACAGTATTTGTTGATAGTTTACACCGAGTTTAAAAAGTAGCACTGCAACAGCAGAACGTATAATTCTGTCCATTTTGTAAATACACAAAAAGCGGCTGTCTCTTACTTTTTGAGACAACCGCTTCTTGTATATTAATGCTAACTTACTGTAGTTTATGCTATTCTGGAGGTTTTTGTTCCTTTTATATTATTATTTAATAATTTGTAATGTTTGGTAAAGCAAAATTACTGCTTTATAAATCTAGTATTTTTAGCACTACTACCGTTTTCTAAAACCAGAATGTAAGTACCTTTTTGTAAAGTACCTATAGCAATATTTGTATTGTTTACACCTATTTGTAAAGGATAAACAGCCATAACCTGCCCGTTCATATTTATCACTTTTATCTGTGCCCTTTTAGTAGTGGTTTTAAAAGTTGCCCTTAAGCTATTGCCACTAGAAATGGTTGGGTAAGCCATAAAAGGAACATCTATAGGTGTATAATTATCAACAGAAATAGTGCTTGTAGTTAATTGAATGGGCGCGTTATTGGGTGCTAGCATTGCACTGGTAGATGTAAAGCCTTTTATACTTAAATCGGGGTTAGCATCACCTGTACCGCTACCAATTAAAAAATTACCTGTATTTGATGATGCAGTATAAGGCGTAATTCTAAACACAACGTAACTGTATGCTGGCACATTTTTAAGTGTTGTAAATCCAGTTAAATCAATTGGGCCTAATGTATAATTGCCCGTTATTGGTGGTGTGCCCGTAATTGTTGCAACAGTTGTCCAGGTGCTGGCCGTTGTACCTGTAAATATTTGATAAGCTATTTGGTAATTAATAGGGCCAATATCGTTAATTCTAATATTAAACTTATCTATACTAGTGTAGCTCACAAAGTTTCCTGTTTTTGCTTGTAAACCAAATTTTAAAATTTTGTTTGCTGCTATACCATCTGCCGCAGTTGTGGTAGAAAAATTACTTCCGCCCCAGTAGCCATTAGAAGTTCCTACAACTGGTAGTGCAACATTTGTACCACGTGTAAGTGCAATATTAGCAAGCATATTAGCATCAAGGGTATTAGGTGCAAAATTGGTTACAGCACTACCACCTTGTGTGAAACTTGAAGGATTCCAAGCCGCTAGAGTAATCTCTGAATATGCAGGACGTAGATCGTAAATATTATTTATATAGGCATAAACTGAAGCATGATTAGCATATGCTTGCCCTAATGGCGTAAGTGTACCATCACTTTTTCTCGATTTTACATCATTACCAAAAAAGTAGGCATAGCGTTCTACCATCCTACAAGTATCTAAAAAAGGTAAGGCCAATTGCATAAAAGCTAAGTGAACCGTTGAATCACGATTAATATTCGCATTAAACTCTGTAATCCAAATTGGCTTTTTAAACTTGTTGTAAGCAGCTGTTATGTCGGCTTTAAATCTATCTAGTATCTGCTGGCCTGTTGGGTTAGCGTTACCCGTTTGCGACCAGTTGCCCCAATCGTACCAATGTAGCGTAATATAATCTACAGCCAATAATGTATCACTTGTTAAATCGCCCGTAATAGCTCGTGTATAAAAACTATCTAACCAAGTTTTCCATTTGCCTTCTGTGCATACAGGCGACCCCATTCTTAAGCCATTACGCAACATTTTTTTGTACAGTGGTATTGCACTGTGTACAAAAATATTAGACTGATATGGCCAAATATAATCGTCAGGCTCATTAAAGGCTAAGTAATGTGTAATAGAATCTTTATTCAAAATAACATCTAAGTTGGTATTACTTGCACCACTTGTACCCCAAACCATAGGCGCTAATTCTCTTGTGGTAGGTACAATACCATCAAGCCCCCAATTGTAACCCCAAGTAGCATTTAATAAATTGGCTTCAGTTGCATTGGTTGCGCCCACACCTTTCTTTTTAATTTGTGTATTGGGTAGTTTTAATACTCTAATAAACGAGACTTTGTTTTGCAACTGTAACGCTAGGTTCACATTTAGTTTACTTTTAGTAGCCATGTAGGTAAAACGCTCACCCGAGCCATCTTCATTTTCGGCTAGTGTAGCCATAAAGCCAGAATCTAAAGAAATAGACTTTGTAATATTGTGTAAACCACTTGGTATTGCTGTATTTTGGTATACTGTGTTTACCAAACAAGTGCCCGTTGTACCTTGTAAATTAAGGTTTTGATAAATTTTTAGTTGTGCAAAAGATAACTGATAAACCAAAATAAGCAGAAAGCTGAAATAGAACTTTTTCACTGGTAAGATTTAAGTATTAAGAAATATACAATCGTGCTACAAAGCTATTTCTCCATTTTTTTTTGTTAATGGCAAGCGGGTTCAGATTACAGGTGCAGCTAGGTCATATTTTCTACGTATGCATTAATATTGATGGTGCTTTAGGATGTATTCTTTTTTAGGCAGCATTGGCACCATGATATAAACATTGAAACTGCTTGCGACAATTATGGCAAAGAAAATCCTGTTGCCCTGTTCGCTTGATGCCATTTTTCTTAACACGTGTATCGTTGCAGTTGGGGCATTTTATTTGAATAGTTATTTCGCACATAACTACTATATAACGTATCAGCAACCACTGTATTTTATAAAAACGCAACGGCATACATTTTATACCAGTACCCAAAAAAATTATTCGTAAGGCTTAATTTTTTCAAGTAATTGCAACGCACTAGTATGTAATGGATGTTCACTTTGTGCTACGGTACGTAAAAGTGGTAAGGCTTTAAGCGGTTGCTTGTTTTTTACATAAGCTAATGCTAAATACCATTGACTTGGTAAGTAAAACTCTCTATCAATTGAGGTTATTTTTTGTAATGCAATAATCGATTCGTTTATTTTTTGCATTTCTTGTAGGCAAATTCCTTGGTAAAAGGCTGCAAATGGTGCGTTAGATGTTTTATAAATCTGCTCAAATTTTATCTCAGCTTTTGAAAATTCATTTTTCTCGTACATCACAAATGCATCAAGTATTGCACTATCTACATTAAATGTATTGCCTCTTACAATTGGCGCTGTAACATTCGGGTAAACTGTATAATATTCTGAGTATAATGTTTCTAAATCTGGTTTTTGCAATAAAAATATAACACTTACTATAGTGGCAAATAGGCAAGCAGCAGCAATATACCACCACTTTTTATGTACAATTGGCACAACCTTAGGCTGCTGCTCAAGGCTAGCCAATTTGTTTTTCAAAGCAGCCCGCTCAGAAGCATGAATAGCAATTTGAAGCTGCTTTTCAAAAGCAAAGTTTTCTGCAAAAGCGGTATCTTCAGCAAGCAATTGTTTTAACAATGCTTCCTCTTCTAAAGAAAGGGTTTGATTAAAATATTTTTCTAATAAATCTTCTCTAGTCATTATAATGTTGCATTAGCTGTTTTAGTTTTTTTAAGCATCTCGATTTTTGACTTTTAACCACATCAGTATTGTCGTATTGCAGCAACTTGCATATTTGTGATAATTTGTACGATTTGTAGTAAAATAAATACAATATATCTTTACACGTATTGCCTAGTTGTTGATAGTACTTTTGTAACGTTACAATTTCTTTTTTATCCTTTTCTGCATCATATAATTCCCACTCAATTAATAAGTTATCAAGGTTCTCTAACGTGGTTGTATTGTTCGAAAGTTTTTTCTTTTTAAAAACCATATACTTACCAATGGCGAATAAGTAAGTTGTAACACTGCTTTTAAGCTGGTTTAATTTACCTTTTCTTGCTAGCTCAATTAAGGCAATAATTGCATCTTGATAAATATCTATAGCATCTTCATTATCAATGTTGTATTTGCCAGAAAATAATAAAAATTGCTGCTTATTACTTTCATAAAGCAATGCAAGCGTTGCGTCATCACCTTTTATCAGCGCATCTATCGTTACCAATTTGTTTCCTCTTATTTGTTTAAAAAGTGACTAAAAGTAAACCTAAAAAAATACAAAAAATAAATGTTTACTTTTTTAGAATACCCATACTAACTAGGATATAACATTAACACAATAAAATATTATGCGATTATTATTACTGCTTACTGTATTTACAACAGTAGGTTTATTTACTGCGCAAGCACAAACTGTAGGCGAAAAAACTGTACAAAAAGCCAAAGACAAAGTTGCTACCAAAGCAGATACCAAAACCGATGAGGTAATAGACAAAGGAATTGAAAGCATAGAAAACGGTATTAAAGGCTTATTTAAAAAGAAGAAAAAAACTGAAACAAGTACTGCCGACAGTAAAGAGTCGTCAAAAGCTAGTAGTGTTATACCTACTGAAAAAGAAGCGACGGTAAGTAATGCTTCCAATAACATTGCAGCCTACAGTAAATACGATTTTATTGCTGGTGAAAAAGTGTTATACGCTACTGATTTTGACCGCGTTGATGTGGGTGATTTTCCTGCTGATTGGAATAGCAATGCTAGCGGTGAAATTGTAAAAGTAGATAACAAGACAGAAAAATGGTTGAGCCTTAATAAAAATGGTAGTTATATACCAGAAGCTATTAAAAAGCTTGATGACAATTTTACATTAGAATTTGATGCTGGTTTGATAGGAAATCCTAGTAATAATTACTCTGGCTTTGGTATAAATTTTAATACCGAAGTTGATAAGTTGATGGAAATTCAATTTGCCAAAGGGTCTTATTTATACTTACATCCAGGTGCAGCCGAAGCCTCATTTAAAATTGACGCCATTAATGGTACTTCTATTATTGAAAATTCTGTTTCTATGGCTAACTGGAACGATAACAATAACCGATTTGCTCACATATCTATCTGGAGGCAAAAAGGCCGATTAAGGTTGTATGTAAATGACAACAAATTGCTAGACTTGCCTCGCTTTTTTGCAGAAACGCAACCTTATTCGTTTGCGTTTTTTAGAAATTTCTTTAACGATTGTCAGTTATTGGTCGCAAATATTAAATATGCCATAGGTGCGCCTGACACCAGAAATAAACTATTAACAGAAGGCAAGTTCAGCACTACAGGTATTTTGTTTGATGTAAACAGCGACCAAATAAAAAGCGAAAGCTTTGGTGTATTGAAAGAAATAGCCACTGTATTAAAAGAAAATGAAGCCATTGATATAAAAATTGTTGGCCATACAGATAGCGATGGTGATGATGCCAAAAACCTGCAGCTATCTATAAAAAGGGCAGAAGCGGTAAAAAAAATGTTAGCAACCACATTTGAAATCGCATCAACAAGATTATCTACCGATGGACGTGGCGAAACAATGCCCGTTGATAGCAACACAACTGCACAGGGCAAAGCCAATAATAGACGTGTAGAATTTATAAAACTATAAAATTATTAATACTATTGTATTTAAATTATATATATTGTAGGTTATTAGGTTAGCTATTTTAAAATCGCATTAGTGCAAAACATAATTTATATATGAAAAAAATATTTTCTATTTTATTGCTTGCTTCAACGTTGTTTAGTTATTGTTTATCTGCCCAATGCTTGCCCGATAAGCTTGTGAAATTACATGGTGGTAGATATATTGCACCTAAATATGCAGGTATTTACACTCAAATTCAAGATCAATCTGTTTTTTATGGGTCTGATGAATCAGGTATCGATTTTGGTGAATATTTTGAGATTGCACTAGTAAATGGTAATAGATATGCTATTACTGGTGGAAGTATTAACGATTATGCAACGGTTTTTAAACCCGAACCAAATGGTACGTTTACCATTTTGGCATCAGGAAACATAAGTGCATCTAGCGTTAGTTTTTCTGCAACGGTTAACGGTAATTATAGGATATTAGTTAGCAATAATGCATGTACCCCTTTTGCAGGTACATCAACCAATCCACTTGTTAAAGTAACATGTACTTCTTGCCCTGCCGCTGAGCCTTCCTTCTTAGGATCTTGCGATTCTGCTGTAAATATCAATTTAGGTAGTTTTATTAGCTTCGAGGGACAAACAACGGTAACATTTGCCAATAATTTTCCATTTAATACAGACCCAACTTCTCCATTTTTTAATGACAAAATTGAAGGTACACATGATGTATATAGAACGCTTACCGCTACAAGCAGTAATATGATTGTTCGAATTAAAGATTATGAGGTGATTAATAAATCTGGTAGCGTTCGTGCTGACGATCTATTTGCCATTGTTTACCCTTTTGGTTGCAGCAATAGCCAAGTGGTAGCAAAAAAATATTTTAATGGAGGCTCTATCAGTAACGGTAATGAATCAGAATGGTTAATAAGTGGTCTTAATGCTGGCAATAACTACATTATTAAATTTAGTACAGATTGCGGTACAGATTATTTAAGAACGGGTGCAACTGGAAGTTTTACAGGTATTTTTAATTGGTCAAAATTTTACGCTACTGCTTATCCTGCCGCACCTAATAATAATAGCTGCGTTGATGCATTTAACTTAACACCATCAAACACCCAAAATTGTACCAACTCTACCAAAGCAAGGCTTGCATTTGCATCTAATTCTGGTAATAATACTTGCAATGCAGATGCTAACTTAATTGACGTTTGGTATAAATTTATTGCTACAAGTACCAAACATTCTATTTTAATTCAAGGCTATAGTGCAGAATTATTATTTGGCACTAATTGCAACAATCTTACAGCTGTCAAGTGTCTAAATAAAGATAGTGCAATTAATGGTGTTCACAATGTAGAGGGCTTAACTATTGGGCAAACGTATTACTTGCGTATTTATGGCAATAATATTTTCGATCCTATCAATCCTTTAACAACATTTGATGTTTGTGTGTTTGGCATACCTGTTATTTGCAATAATCCCGAGGTAACTGTAACTACCAAATGTATTGATGCGAATAGTTATCAGGCAATTGTAAATGTTAGCAAAATGGGTTCATCTGCTACCGTACATATTACCAACACGGTTGGGTTACCTGCTATAAATGGCATTAGTGCAACAGGTACGTACATTGTAGGGCCTATTGCAAATAATACTGCGAATGCAGCAATTACAGTGGTAAGTGTAGATAATAATGATTGCAATATTACAGTACCAATTACCCAAAATTGCCAAGTAGCACCATTACCAAATGACGAATGTGAAGGTGCTTACATAGTAACTTTAGGCAACTTGACTTGTAGTGCTACAACAACAGGCTTTACCACCACTGCCACAAAATCTGCCCTTCAAGAAGGCGCCTGCGTTGCACCATTAAATGGAAAAGATATTTGGTTTACTGCTACCAATACAACTGGCGAAGCTAAATCCATCGTTATTCAATTTGGTAATGGCACAGCGCAGCAATATGGGTATGAAATTTATAAAACGAGTACCAACTGTAATAATCTTGGTGCAGCTTTAGGTTGTGGCAGCGTAGGTTTTGAAACCGAAGGCGGTAACAGGCGCTTGCAACGTATTGATAATGTAGCAGCGGGTGAAAAACTGTATATAAGAGTTTGGACAGGCCTAAATGCACCTACACAAAATGGCACAGTAACGGTATGTGCTTTTGTAGCACCTAACGAATCTTATACTTGCGCAACCAGTAAATCAATACCAGTAAATACTGGTTTGGTGGCTACAAACAGTATTAGTGGTAACAATATTGGTGCTTCGTTACAAGAGCAACAATGTAATCCACAGA